>NZ_CP025430.1:3025000-3277500 GCF_002847445.1 Paracoccus zhejiangensis
GCTGAGTGGTTCCTGGAAATAGCCCTCCATGAGACCGTACCCTAAACCGACACAGGTGGACTGGTAGAGAATACCAAGGCGCTTGAGAGAACCACATTTAAGGAACTCGGCAAAATACCTCCGTAAGTTCGCGAGAAGGAGGCCCCGTTCGTAGGCAACTATGGGCGGGGGGCACAAACCAGGGGGTGGCGACTGTTTACTAAAAACACAGGGCTCTGCGAAGTCGCAAGACGACGTATAGGGTCTGACGCCTGCCCGGTGCCGGAAGGTTAAAAGGAGATGTGCAAGCATTGAATTGAAGCCCCGGTAAACGGCGGCCGTAACTATAACGGTCCTAAGGTAGCGAAATTCCTTGTCGGGTAAGTTCCGACCTGCACGAATGGCGTAACGACTTCCCCGCTGTCTCAAATGTGGACTCAGCGAAATTGAATTGTCTGTGAAGATGCAGACTTCCCGCGGTTAGACGGAAAGACCCCATGCACCTTTACTACAGCTTCGCACTGGCATCAGGATTGCGATGTGCAGGATAGGCGGTAGGCTTTGAAGCGGGGACGCTAGTCCTCGTGGAGCCATCCTTGAGATACCGCCCTTCGCACTCTTGATGTCTAACCGCGGTCCGTTATCCGGATCCGGGACCCTGCGTGGCGGGTAGTTTGACTGGGGCGGTCGCCTCCCAAACAGTAACGGAGGCGCGCGAAGGTTGGCTCAGAGCGGTCGGAAATCGCTCGTTGAGTGCAATGGCAGAAGCCAGCCTGACTGCGAGACTGACAAGTCGAGCAGAGTCGAAAGACGGCCATAGTGATCCGGTGGTCCCGAGTGGAAGGGCCATCGCTCAACGGATAAAAGGTACGCTGGGGATAACAGGCTGATGATGCCCAAGAGTCCATATCGACGGCATCGTTTGGCACCTCGATGTCGGCTCATCTCATCCTGGGGCTGGAGCAGGTCCCAAGGGTACGGCTGTTCGCCGTTTAAAGAGGTACGTGAGCTGGGTTTAGAACGTCGTGAGACAGTTCGGTCCCTATCTGCCGTGGGTGTAGGATACTTGAGAGGAGTTGCCCCTAGTACGAGAGGACCGGGGTGAACGTTCCACTGGTGGACCAGTTGTCGTGCCAACGGCAGTGCTGGGTAGCTATGAACGGACAGGATAACCGCTGAAGGCATCTAAGCGGGAAGCCCCCCTCAAAACAAGGTATCCCTTGAGAGCCGTGGAAGACCACCACGTCGATAGGCCGGAGATGTAAGCGCAGCAATGCGTTCAGTTGACCGGTACTAATGGCTCGATTGGCTTGATTTGATCCGGTGGAAGACAGACTTCCAAACCGATCACAAGCATGCAGACATGCAACTTGGACAACACCTGCCCGGTAAAAAGGGCGCAACGCTGATCCGTTTCTTTCCCGGTCTGGTGGCCATAGCACGAGCGAAACACCCGATCCCATCCCGAACTCGGCCGTTAAGCGCCGTCGCGCCAATGGTACTGCGTCTCAAGACGTGGGAGAGTAGGTCACCGCCAGACCTGGAAAGAAACGGAACTCTCTGAAACGATGGATAACCTCCGAACAAGACATACCCTGTCGCGGGGTAGAGCAGCCCGGTAGCTCGTCAGGCTCATAACCTGAAGGTCACAGGTTCAAATCCTGTCCCCGCAACCATCTTTACTTGCAAGATATCAATGGCTTAGGCAGAAGCAGAGCGCCCCACGGGGCGCTTTTTGCGTTACAACGTCGCGCAACATCTTTCCGCGCGATTCCAAAGGCTTACAGCCGCTCAGATTTCTTCCGTGCAACACCCCTGCGACACGGAAATGGCCAGATGTTCGCGGGACGTTCCTCCGGTGATCCTGGTTGCCAGCCAGCCATCCGGTCTGCGACAGTGAAGTGGATGTCCCCAAGGTTGTGCCCTTCATGCCGATTTACGAACTTGCGCCGGATCGTATCCAGCCCCTGACAAAGACCACCTTCACCGCGATGCAGCTGCACGAGCGTCGCGACCTGCAGCGGCTGCTCCGAGAGAACATTGCAGTCATAGCAGCCGACACATTGGTGATCGCCGAGGAATACGGCGAATGGGACGACTCGCGCCGCCGCATCGATCTGCTCGGGATCGACCGTGATGCCAATCTCGTTGTCATCGAATTGAAGCGCACTGAGGACGGCGGCCACATGGAATTGCAGGCCATCCGCTATGCGGCGATGGTCTCGACCATGACCTTCGATCAGGCGGTGTCCTCGTTCGACCGCTACCTGCGCCAGATCGGCCGTGAAGATGCGGACGCGCGGGGCGAGCTTCTGGCCTTCCTGGGGTGGGATGAGCCCGACCACGACCAGTTCGCGCAGGAGGTGAAGATCGTCCTAGCCTCGGCCGAGTTCTCTCTGGAACTGACGACTGCCGTTCTCTGGCTGAACCAGCGCGATCTCGACATCCGCTGCGTTCGTCTGCAGCCCTACAACCTGTCGGGACGTGTGTTGATCGATGTCCAGCAGATCATCCCGCCCCCCGAGGCCGCAGAATACCAGGTTCGCGTGCGCGAGAAGGTCCGCAAGGAACGCGAGGCGCGGACCAGCGGTGCCGATCACACGAAGTACGACCTGCGGCTTGGCCAGCAGGAGTTCCCGCGAGAGTCGAAACGTTGGGCGATCCTGCGGACATTCCGATACCTCGTCGAGAGCGGCATCGCGCCCGAGGAGGTCGCCAAGCACTGCGGCCCCCGCGCCAACCGGGCCCTTCGTGCGGTGGAGGGGGAAGTGGGGCACGACGACTTCGTGCGCCTCGCGACCGAGTCCCGTGCCGAACTGGGCAAGCGCTTCGACCCGATCCGTTGGTTTTGTGGCGACGACGAACTGCTGCGTGTCGGCGGTCGCACCTATGCCTTCTCCAGTCAGTGGGGCGGGGACGACTGGCTTGAGGCGATGACCAATCTGCGCGACGCCTTCCCAGATCGTGGGATCGTCTTCACGCCCGCTGGCTGAACCCTCTGATCAGCCTTGTCTTTCTGTTCAGTCAGAGCCGTCATGTCCCCTAATCCAACTCGGGGATTGTCATGCCCAAGACCAACGACGCCGCGCTGGACGCCTTCATTGCAGCCAAGATGGAGATCGACGCCGTGGTTGCGCGGCTAGCGGCGCACAGCGCCGACCACTTCGCCTACACCCCGGGCGAGGTGAACTGGGGCCATGTCGGCACGCTGAACCACTACCGCGCCCGCCTCCGCGAGATCAGCAACATGGCCTTCCGCGAAGGCGAGCACGCGCTGACGACCTGACACAGGCTTGCGCCGCTGGGTCAGGGCCGCAAAACCTCGTTGAACAGTCCGGTGATGCCCTCGGTCAAAGGGTCCAGATCAGCCGCCCGCTCCTTTGCCCACCCCAGCCATTCGGCGGTTGTCCTGTCGCCAATCGGCTGATCCCCTTCGGACAGCAATCGCGCCTCAAGTTCCGCGATGAACGAGTCCAGGAGCTGCTTCTCTCGCCAATTCGTCGCGGCCGACCGAAAACGGGCCCAACGACCGTCATCGATTTCCTGCAAGCGCCGCCGTTCCCACCGACGCCTTTCCTCTTCCTGGTGTCGCCGCTGATCCTCTTCACGCTGCCGTTCCCATTCGATCAGTCGGGGCACGCAGGCAATCACCGCATCTACGATGCCCGGGATCAGCGTCGCGAACGGCTTCTTCAGCGCCTCGATCCACAGCGGCTGCTCTCCAGGCAGCCAGGTGGTGATCTGCGCCCGAAGAAATCCGGACGATGCAAGTCCAGAGTTATGGTGCTGTGGGTAGGCCGTCCATTTTACGGAATCGCCTTCAGGCCGCTTAATCGGACGGGACATCTTCTCCTTAACCGTACACTCGAGGTCGCGCCCCTGGGACGTGAACGTGAGCTTCCCGTGAATGTCGGCCGTCTTGACCCTTGCTCCCGCCTTCTCAATCGCGTGGCAAAGCGTACTGCTGGCACGAAGGCGATAGAGATCTCGTTCTGTCAGATCATCCAGGAGCGACTTCGACCAAGACAAAGGATCGCTTCGGCGCCGCTTGTTCTCGTGAACGCGTTCCTTTTGCTCCCGAGTATGCTCGACGATCCACGCACGGATCTTCGGGTGCAACTTGTCCAGCGGGTCCAAGCCGTCATCAACTGGTGCAACCGGTTCGGCAGCAGCTGGTGGTGCAGCCTCTTTGGCACTGGCAGGCGGTGTCAAAGTAAGGCCCGGTTCCCTTCGCTGTGGGACGCCCGCGCCGGGTCCTGCTGTCGGCTTGGCGAGCGGACCAGAGTCAGGCGGCAACGGTGGCGCAGCTGGTGCCCGACCGACGGCCTTCTTAGACCAATAGCCAGGAGGTGGATAGGGAATCTGCCTCTTGTCACAAAGTTTGGCCAGGCGCGGACCATCGAGCCCGAGGTCGGGCCCGACCCGATTGAGAGGCTGCTCCCATACTAGCGCATAGATTTCTTCGTGTGACAGGTCTGCTGCCTGCCGTGTTGTCCCACCGTCCATGAAAGCGCCCGAAAGAATCGCCCTTTGGAACAGGTTACTTCGCGTTCGCCACTGCCGAAACTGGCAATGCCGCTCATCGACGGATCAAAGCCCCTTCGAGGATTGGATGCGGACCACGGCGACGTGCGCCGTGGTGCCGGTGATCTGGCGGTTGAGGTCGCCCAGCGCCGCTGCCATTTCCGCGTCTCTGGCGTAGGTCACCCGCTCGCCGTCGTACTCGACGGTTCGGATGCCCTGATAGCGGGCGGCCATCAGGGCGTCGCGCCACGCGGTCAGTTGGGCGAGGTCGGCCATCACGCGCCTGCGTTCTGGAACCAGCCGCGAAGGTCGATGAAGCCCGCGCCGAAATCGAGGATCACCCGGATTTCCACGCCGTCCACGTCCCAACCCAACCGGCTTTCCACCTGGGGTCCCTCGTTGCCCGAGAGGTAGGCGAACTCAAGGCCATCGATCTCACCCGGGTCTGCGGTGACATACCAGCGGGTCGCGCTGGTCAGGCGCGGTTCCACAACAGCGACATGGCGCCTGAGAACGGGTTCACGTCAGCGGCGGTAGCGGGCGCGATGGTGGCGAGCCACTTCTCCGCGACCGTCTCCAGCGCGGGCAGCACCAGCAGGTTCTTCGGCGTCACGCGGATCACGCGACCCTCGATTCCCTTTTGCGTCCGCAGCGCCAGCCGGGCGGCCGACAGGGTGGTGTCGGAGATCGCTGCGCCACTCGCTGCTTTGTTGCCGTGATCGACATGGAACAGTGCCTTCTTGTCCGACAGCGTCGCGCCGTTGCCGCTGTTCGCCTCGAGCAGGGTCACGAGGATCCTTGCCTCCGTCTCGGCTGCGCCCTGACCCATGCGGCGGGCAAGGTCCGCGAAGGCGCCAAGATCTTCGTTCACCAGAACCTGCCGGGTGATGCCGATCTTTCGCGCTCAAGTCTCGATCTTGTAGGCCTCGCGCGCCTCGGCCATCGTCCCGGCCTTGATCTCGCCGTGCTCGTTCAGCTTCTCCAGGAGCGGGGCTTCCCCGAGCATGATCTTGTTTACCGCCCGGAAATCCCGCGCCGAGGTCTGGCGGCCGAGGCGGCGGATGCCCGAGGGCGCGGCCTGGTGGGCATCGCGCAGCACGCGGCCCACGGTGTTGCCGAGGATGATCGGGAAATCGGAGGTCGTGTGCAGGGCGCGCGTGACCAAGCTGGCAGGAGACAGGGCCATGGTGGATTCGCCGCGCAGGGTCAGCAGTTCCTTGGCCATATCCACCGGCGTGGCATAGGCATAGCGGCGGGCCGGTTCGGAGAGTTGGTGGAGCGGATTGATGCGTGCATAGAGGGCTTCGCACATCTGGCGTGCGCGCAGGGGGGGCTCGTCCTGGCTTTCGCCCATCTCGACGCGGACCTGTTCGGTGCGGATCGTCGGCGCGCTTCGGCATCTGCCGCAGCGTCGATCTGACCGTCGATCCAGGACTGGTCCAGCCCGGCGATGCGGGCAATGGAGCGGATCTCCGTGTTGATCGTGGCGCGGGTCTGCGCCTCGGGCGGGGCAGGGGTGATGGTGTCGGGCATATTGGTCTCCATGCGGATGTGGGCGCCGGGGTCGGCGGGTGTCGGCACCAGGGAAATCTCGTGGGGCGTCCAGCGTACCGCGGTCAGCACGCGTGCGCCGTTCTCGGTGGTCTCGGCCCATTGCTCGACCGAATAGCCGACCGAGACATGGCGCAGGATCCCGGACAGCACGTCCTGCCAGAGCGGTTCCACCTCTGGTCGGGCCGAGAAGCGGATCAGCGCCGTGCCGTGTTGGCCATCGACGCTGGCCGATTGGACGCTCCCAAGCACATCGCGGACGGCGGATTGCCGATGGGCGTCCAGCACACTGGCACCCTGAAGGCGCGACAGGTCCACCGCCTCGGGCGCAAGGCTTAGGCGTTCGGCATAGGCGCCTGCCATGTCGCGGCGGCGCACCGGCGCGCCGGTGGACCAGATCACCTCGACAGTGCGTGCGTCACGATCGGCGCTGGCTGGGGCCAGGTCGGCGCGGCGGGTCAGCAGGGTGATGGGGTCAGTCATCAGCGGTGTCCTCCTTGGCGGCGGGCGGCGCGCTGAAGTTCAGGCCCAGCGCGTCCGACCGTGCCTTGTCTGCAGCGATCTCGGCATCGACCTGTTCGGCGTCGTAGCCCCGTTCGGAAATCGCCTGCGTCCTGCTCTTGAGCCCGGCGTTGATCGCGAGGATCTCGGCCTCGACGTCCTTCTTCGGATCGACGTAGTCGAACTTGGGCGGGAGCCATTCGCAGCCGAGATAGGCGGCCGGATCGCGGTCGAAATCTCGGGCGGGCGGATCGCCGGTCAGCACAGCCAGCCGCACGAAGCGTTCCCAGACCGCGCGGCAGAACAGGTGCACGACCACGTTGTGCTGCAACTGTTCGACGCGGCGGCAGAACTCGATCAGCCCCGCGCGGATCGAGGAATAGGTGACGCCCTCCAGGTCGCCAAAGACCAGTTCATAGGGCAGGCCCATGCCAGAGGCCACGGCGCGGAGGTGGTTCTTCACGAATCGCGCATAGGCATCGTGCTCGGTCGGGTTGGAAAACCGGATGTCTGTGCCGGGCGGCAGCGGGATCAAGCTGCCGGGCTCCGTGCCGACGGTCAGCGCGCCGTTGGTGTTCGTGCCGGAAAGCCCGCATGCGGTGCCATCCGGATCGGTGATGAAGCCAGTGAACAGCGCCGCGACCTTGGCCTTCGCCAGCGCCGCATCCTCGAACTGGTCCAACTCTTGCAGGCGCAGCAGGACAGGGGCCAGCCAGGTGACGCCGCGCAACTGGCCAGCCGCCAGTGGCTTGAACAGATGGAGACAGTCGGTTGCTGGCAGGCGCAGCGGTTCTAGCCGCAGCGAGGTCAGCGGATCACCGGGGCGGTCGCGCATCACCCAGTAAGCGGTGCGCTGCCCCATGGCGTTGAACTCGATGCCTGCCCGGATGCGCGCGCCACCGCCGATGTCGCGGTGCAGGTCCAGCGGCACCTGATCGCGGTCCAGCAGATCGATGTGCAGGGGGATGGCCGGGGCATCGGGCACGACGCGCAGCCGGGCGAAACTCTCGCCCCCCTCGACCATTGCGCGAACAGCCATGGCCTGCAGTCCGTAGAAATCCGCCAGCCCACCCGGATCGGCATGATCGGTCCAACGCCGCCACAGCACCTGCAGCCGTTCGCGCACGGCCCGGTCGGGATGCGTCGACTGAGGCTTGATCCCTGCGCCGACGACATTGCCCACCAGGCTGACCACCGCTGCCGCGACCCAAGGGTTGTTGCGCGCATACCACCCGGCTCGCCGCGCTGCCGTCGTAGCCCCAGCAATGATCGCCGTGTTCAGCCCATCGACTGTCCGCGCCCCCTCCCAACGCCGCCCGCCACTCGCGGCGTCGAAGCCGCGCGTGCGCGTGAAGCCGAAAAGGCGATGGATGAGCGTCCGCATGGACGACAGAGTCGCCCGAAATAGACCCTCAATCTATTGGGAATGTTTGGTAATGGGCAAGAGTCGACCTACGCAATCCGTGCGTCCGCACTCCATTTTCCAAGTTCCGAAAGCTTTAGCCTAATGTTGTCGAATCGCTTTACGGCGGCAGCGATCTTTCGCTGATGTTCGATATCCAACGTGCCATCTTGCTTTATCGGAAGCGACACGGTGAGTTCCTTAACGCGGGCAACGAACAATTTTGCCTCGTAGAGATAACCGCCGGCTGCAACTGCACTCCTCAACTGGATTGCCAAGAAGTCCAAGTCGATCGAGTCGTTCAGCACGTCGATTATGATGACATCGTCGGTGATTGCACAGACCTGGTCCCGCACGTAAACCTTGCCCACGGAGGCACCATTGGCATTCACCGTAACGATGGGCTTCTCCTCGATGGTCATGCCGACACTTTCGAGCCACTTCCGCGATGCCCGTCCCTTCTCGATGCGCGCGTCCCGAAAGCAGCTGTAGATCGGAATGTCTCCAGAATTTTCCCGAATGTCCTGCCCCCGCACACGCGTGCCAGACCTCACATTGAACAGCCTCTTATCTGAGAGCCCAAAGTCCTGCATGGGCGCATGCGTAAGATTGTCGAGCTCGTCTTGCGCGGCCTTCAGTTCTCCAGATATCTCAGATTGTTGATTTCCACCCAGAACTGACCCGGGTTGGCGCGTAATTTCCATTGAGATTTGACCCATGTGACCCTTCCCCAACGCGATCAGCGGCGGGGAGCAACGGAGTGATCCACATGGGACTTTTGAATATCATCCGGCGGATGGCGCTGCGTGAGAAGCTGCCGATCCGCGAGATAGCCCGCCGGACCGGGCTATCTCGGAACACCATCAAGAAGTATCTGAACGCGGGCACGATCGAGCCGAAGTTCTCGGTGCCTGAGCGCCCGAGCAAGATCGATCCGTTCGCCGAGAAGCTCGCGGCTTGGCTGAAGACTGAGACGACGAAGTCGCGCAAGCAGCGCCGGACATTGAAGCAACTCTACGCCGATCTGGTCGCGCTCGGCTATACCGGTTCCTACAATCGCGTCGCCGCCTTTGCTCGTGACTGGCGCGCCGACCGGCAACGCGAGCAGCAGACCACGGGACGCGGTACCTTCGTGCCGCTGGCCTTCCGCCCGGGGGAGGCCTTCCAGTTCGACTGGAGCGAGGATTACGCGGTGTTGGGCGGAGAACGCACCAAGCTGCAAGTCGCCCATATCAAGCTGTCACACAGCCGGGCTTTCCTGGTTCGCGCCTATCTGCTGCAAACCCACGAGATGCTGTTCGACGCCCATTGGCATGGCTTTCGCGTCTTCGGCGGCGTTCCTGGGCGGGGAATCTACGACAACATGAGGACCGCTGTGGATCGCGTTGGCCGCGGCAAGGAGCGTCAGGTCAATATGCGCTTCCTCGCCATGGCCAATCACTATGTCTTCGAGCCGGAATTCTGCAATCCGGCGTCGGGCTGGGAGAAGGGACAGGTCGAGAAGAACGTCCAGGATGCGCGCCCGCGGCTGTGGCAGCCAATGCCCAACTTCCCGGACCTGGCAGCCCTGAACGCCTGGCTGGAGCAGCGCTGCATGGAACTGTGGCGGGAGATCCCACATGGAACCCGTGCCGGCAGCATCGCCGATGCCTGGACCGAGGAGCAGGCCGCGCTGATGGCCCTGCCGCCTGCCTTCGATGGCTTTGTCGAGCAAAGCAAGCGCGTCTCACCGACCTGCCTGATCAGCTTCGAGCGCAATCGCTACAGCGTGCCGGCGTCTTTTGCCAATCGCCCTGTGAGCCTCAGGATCTATCCCGAGCGCCTGGTCATTGCCGCCGAAGGGCAGATTTTGTGCGAGCATGAGCGGGTGATCGAGCGCTCGCACCACCTGCCGCCGCGCACCATCTACGACTGGCGGCATTACCTCGCCGTCATCCAGCGCAAACCCGGTGCCCTGCGCAACGGAGCCCCGTTTGCCGAGTTGCCCGCTGCCTTCAAACGGCTGCAGGAGCAGATGCTACGGCGGATTGGCGGTGATCGCGAGATGGTCGATATCCTGGCCTTGGTCCTGCATCACGACGAGCAAGCGGTGCTGACCGCGGTCGAACTTGCCCTGTCCGAGGGCGTCGCGACCAAGACCCATGTGCTGAACATTTTGCACCGCCTGATCGACGGAAAGACCGACGGACCACCCATCGACACGCCCCAGGCTCTGCATCTGCGCCGAGAGCCCAAGGCCAATGTCGAACGCTATGATGGCTTGCGCGCGCACATGACCGGAGGCCGCCATGCGTCATGATCCTGCCAGCGGCGCCATCGTGATCATGCTCCGCAGCCTCAAGATGCATGGCATGTCGCAAGCCGTCACCGATCTGATCGAGCAAGGCGCACCAGCCTTCGAAAGCGCCGTGCCGATCCTCACCCAACTGCTGAAGGCCGAAATGGCCGAGCGAGAAGTTCGCTCAGTCGCCTATCACATGAAGATCGCCCGCTTTCCCGCCTATAAGGACCTGTCAGGCTTCGACTTCTCGGCCAGCGAAGTCAATGAGGCGACTGTGCGCCAGCTGCATCGCTGCGAGTTCATGGGCGGCGCCGAGAACATTGTCCTGATCGGCGGCCCAGGCACCGGGAAGACCCATGTCGCAACCGCCATTGGCATTCAGGCCATCGAGCATCATCGCCGTAAGGTCCGGTTCTTCTCGACCATAGAACTGGTCAACACGCTCGAGCAGGAGAAAGCGAGAGGCAGGACCGGCCAACTGGCTGAAACCCTGATGCGGCTGGATCTCGTGATCCTGGACGAGTTGGGATACCTGCCGTTCAGCGCATCAGGCGGCGCATTGCTCTTTCACCTGCTGAGCAAGCTTTACGAACGCACAAGCGTCATCATCACCACCAATCTCAGCTTCAGCGAATGGGCGACGGTCTTTGGCGATGCCAAGATGACCACCGCGCTACTCGATCGCCTGACCCACCGCTGTCACATCCTGGAAACCGGCAATGACAGCTTCCGCTTCAAGGCAAGCTCGGCTGCTGCGACCAGAAAAAAGAAGGAGACCTCTGATGTCTTGACCCGGTCATGACCCGACCAACATAATCTCAAGGTGGGTCAATTCTCGATGGAAAACCCGGGTCAGTTCTGGGTGGAAATCAACAGCTAGGTACTATAAGCTGTCCGATCTCCTGTACGAGCTTTCACTTGCCGATGGTGATGGTACCTACATTCGCGAACGCGGGAAGCTGAGCCGCTACAAGCTGCTGATCCTCGACGACTTTGGAAAAGTGACAATGAACGAACAGGAAAAGTCCATTCTGTTCGACCTCATCGATGATCGTGTAGGAACGCTCTCAACCATTGTTGTCGGGCAGCGTCCCTGTAACGATTGGCACGCTTTCATCGATGACCCCATTATCGCGGATGCGATCCTCGACCGACTTTCGCGCAAGAGATACCACATCAAGCTTCGCGACGAATCCATGAGACGGAGTGACGCGACCTTCGACAGCCTCTGAGCCTCCGCGCCAGCGCCGCAGGCAGCAGCTCTGTAGCTGTAGCGCTGGCGTGTATCAGAACGGCTGCTGAATACGAACAATATCGGGCGCTGAATTGCGCGAGTGTATGCAGGCGGACGCCCTCGAACTTGTGGTGACGCCAATGCTGCAACAGGCGGGCCGTTTCCGGGGTCACTAGCCATTGGTCAGGGTTTGGAAGATTGGCCACGTTTCGATGTAGCCCCGGACCTCGTTGATGATCGGAGTGGTATTGAATTCCTGATCAGCGGTGGAAAGATCGTCATCCGCGCCGAGCAGCAGCGCGCCCTGCCTCTGGCTTTGCCGCTGCTTCTTCGTTCTGCGGACCGGCGTAATCAGGTCTGAGCGGCGCCTGGCCTCAATGATGCGGTTCGTCGGCTGGCCATCTGCATCCAGTTCCGAATGGCGGCCAGGATATTCGTAGGGGGATTTCAGAATCGGCTTTTCGAAGAACTGTTCAGACATTGGGGGAGTCCTTTGCGGCGTCCCCCTCACCACTGCCTTCTGTTCGTCGATCCACCGATCGATATCGTCGTGCTTGAATCGCCATTGGCCCGAACCTTGAACGCCGGGATCTGGCCTGTTTGTGCCATCGTGTAGACAGTACTCTCTGCGACCTTCAACAAAATGGAGACCTCTGGCAAAGTGAGAATGGGGTCCGTCATGGACCTGCTCTTTCTCGAATGCGATGAGGGGGAGGGCGCCAGACTTTGCCAGGCATTGCTAGGACATGATTACTACAGGTTGCGCGCAGGCCAATCGGTTTCTTCGAGCCCAAGAGCCCCTTACCTCAGCCGAAGCCGCGCTTTTGGCATTGCCGCCGTGACCTCCACCTCGCGCAGCATCCCGCCCGCGATCAGCCCCTCCCTGGCCCAGACCAGCGCCTGCCGCCAATCGTTGTAGCCCCGCCGGGCGGCCTCGATCTGCTTCGGGTGTGGTGAGAAGATGACCGGGCAGGCCGGGACTTCGATGGTTTTCCAGGTGCCGCGCGCGCCCGGGCCCCGCATGCGGATGCGTTCGGTGCCGACGATTATGGTGCCTGTGTGCGTGCCTTGCTGGTTCTGTTTGACGATAGTCGGTACGCAGCGGGGGACACCGCCGGCATCCAGTCCGGGGTCAGGCCCGCGCGCGCCAGTTCGGCGATGCGGATCGCCATGCGCTTGCCGCCGAAGCTGTCGATCATCCCGGCGACGGTGGCGGCGATCACCTCGGCGTCCTCTTGGGTGTAGCCGCCCATCTTGTGCTGGTCGCTGTCGATCCTGCAGCCCAGCGCGGCACGCTGCAGCAGAACGTATTCCAGGCCGAAGCCGAACCCTTCCGCGGTAACGTCCGAGGGCAGCGGCAATTCCAGCTGCGCCTGTTCCACCCGGAACGCCCATTCCAGCGCGACCTGCACACCCAGCGCGCGCTTGACTTTGGTGCCACCGACGCCGCCGTGGAAACTCATGGCTGCAATCATTCAAGGAAATCCATCTGCGCCGGGGGCTGGGCTGCATCCGTCGGCCGTCAGATCAACGGGCCCGAGGTCATGGGTAGCCGCGAGAGCGCGCCACGCATGTACTGCTGCCAGCGGGTGAACTCCGTTGCCGAGCAGGCGCAGAGCGCGTGCCCAATGGGCCATCCCATCAGCCATCCGACGACGAGCGGGTTCAGCCGCCGCCGCGACCGGCCCTTCAGGATCCGCCGCGAGACGGCGCGCCCATGCGAGGCAATCATCCAAGCTTAGAGCGGGCGCGAGATCGGGGTGTGCGGCCAGGGCCCCATCCCATTCGGCAAGGTTGCCGGGGCCGGGCAGGTGAAGCCCTGTTCCGCCCGGTAGTGCAAGCAGGTCCATCCGGGACTTGCCGTGGGTGAGGGTGATGCTGGCCTCCGAACTGCCCTTCCAGTTCTGGGCGGCCGGTATGGGCCGGTGGTTCGGCAGGGCTTTCGCGATGCCTGGCGCCAATGCTTCGGCCTTCCGCGTGAAGTCGCTGTTCTCGGCCGGGCTGTAGCTGACGGTGACACCGACGAAGAGCCTATCTCCGGCTCGACTAGACGGACGGCGCAACGCTATCCGCTCCCGCCAGCCTGGCAGGTGACCGTGGTTGTGTCATGCCGGATGCTGTGTCACTTGTTCGGAGTAGGGGTGGCCTGCGGGAGATCGGGTTTGAGGCTTGGAAGCTCTTTGCCGATGAGGCTCCTGTTCTTCAAGCATTGGACCGGCGATTCCGACGAGGTGGGGATCGTGATTGCAAAGGCACTTTTTCGGCGGCGGGCTGGCACAGCGCAGCTCTTTGCCACGGTTGCGCCGCCCTTGTGCCTTGAAGATATCTTCCGGGGTGATCCGGCCTGGACGCCATTGCAGCAAGAACAGGAAATTGCTCCGGGAAAGGCCGGTACAGACCTGATCATTCGCGCTGTTGCACGTCCCCAGGGTGACCGGTCGCTGACGTCCTGGCCGGTGTCCGTCTTCATCGCGAACCGTTTGAGATACCGGTTTTTGGTGCGCGGGCCGACCGTCTGGACCTATCGTCGCTGGCGCGGGTGGCGACGCTCATTGCCCATTCCCGTCAGTCAGGTACCCATTTCCTACGATCTGGCCTTCGGTGGGCATGCGCCCGGCCCGGATGGGGCTATCATGGTGTATGAGCATAATCCGGCGGGACTCGGCTTTGTCACGCGCGAGCGATTGGCGGCCCGCCACGATATTCGGATTCCGCAGATCGGCGATGATGCCGGCTTTCTCACGACCGACCCTCTGGCCGAGATGCCGGTGCATGGCTTCGGACCGATCGCAAAGCCCTGGCTGCCTCGACGACGCATGGCGGGAACATTTGACCAGCGATGGTTGAACGAGCGTCATCCGCGCATGCCTGAGGATCATAGTCTGCGGTTTTGGAATGCGGCACAGGCGGAAATGGTGCTGGAGCCGCCCCTGCAAGGGGATGAGGAAATTGTTGTGGCGGGTATATCGCGTCGCCCCGATGACGTGCGCGTCTGCTTGCCTCGGTTTCGCTGCCATCTGGATCTGTCTGGCACCGAGCATGTCCAGCTCCCAATGACGCTTGATACCGTCATGCTTGATCTTGAGGCCGATGACCCTCAAAGTCACAGTGCGACTATGATCTGGCGCGCCCGGGTCGAAGCACCGGATCGGTTTGATGCGGCTGACGTAATCTCGCAACGATTGGAGACCTGATATGCCGCAATCTGCTGCCCGCCATTCTGGGAAAAATGCGCGTATCGTCTGCCTGGCACCAGATGTTTGCCTGACGCCGATCGGCGGCTCGGTCGTGCCGATCCCTTACATGATAGTCTCTCAACTCGACTGGTCCGAACGCACAATCTCGAACACGCAATTGACCGGCATGCAGGCATTCAACATGGAAAGCCGTACAAACAAAGTCACTGGGGATGAGCCTGGTGTGAAGGGCGGCGTTAAATCGGGCGTCAACAAAGGCTGGTGTCGGCCGATCTCGAAAAAGACCAGCATATTCGTTGACGGCTCCGAGCTGATCCAGAATGACAATCTTTACGATATGAACTGCGATGGGCCGGATGGGCCGGGCAACACCGTCGGCAGGCTGGTCTATTACGAATAATTCTGTCCGCTGAATCCTGCTGCGGGAACCAGGCTAGAGGCCCTCTGCGGATCGCTTGACCAAGAGTCCGTACAGATCGAGATATCGTAACTGATCAGATTGAAGATCAGGGAAGGTGGCGGTTGGCAGGTCAAGTGCGCCATGGTCGATGGCACCGCGGCCAATGACGAGGCCATGCGCGGCGGCGATGCGCAGTAATGCGCCTGCGTCGTAAGGAACGGACCAGGACAGATCATCATCAAAATCGGTGACATAGTCGTCGCTGAAAGAGGCAAGCTGATGATTGCGCGCCGCGAGGATTCCGGCCACCGCGGCAGCGCACCCCTCGACGTCCTTCGCCGAGAGTGAGTCCAGAAATCCTCGCGCAAGTTCATCGGTATGCGGCTTGAAATCGGGTCTCCCGAGGTCAATCATCAGGTCAAGTCGCCCAGATGCCCAGGCCAGAGCCAGACGCGACAGAGCAGGAAGAAACGGCTTTTCTATCTCGCCGGATACCGCCCTCGTGCCCAGTTCGCGCGCCTCCTGCAAAAGTCCGACGGCTGCGAGAAGCAGGATTGTGCGCCCCACCTCGATCAGGTCCGGCCTGCGCAACATCGAGCCCTTCGACAACTCGAACTGGCACAGCGTTCGAACATATCGAAGGCTGACAAGCTCAAGATAGTTGCCGGCGTCGAACTGGCCGGTTCGAGCACTGTTGATGACGAAATTCCGCTCTGCCAGGGCTTGACGTGTCAGAAGCGCTGCAAGAAGCGGCCCCGGACCTGCCTTGTGCAAGACATACTCCTTGAGCGTCGAACGATAGCGATCAATCCAAAGATGCCGTAGCGATGCCCGGCCCAGTTCGTCCTCATAGCGACCGGCCATGCGAGAAAGTAGCGCATCGAAATCAATGTGCTTTTCAGGAAATTCATGTTTCTGCAAGGGGCTGGCAGACGACGAGGTGAACGCTCTGATCTCCTGCCGGGTCAGGTCGCCCGCGGTTTCGCCATAGGACCAGACCTCGTAACGCTCGGTCGATATCCGCCCGCCATCGATCAGTTCCAGCAAGTCCAGACTTGTGTCCAGCACCTCTGGCGGCCAAAGTCCACCACGCTCGAGGACGATCGCTTCAAGGCAATGGCGCAGATATCTTGCGCCGCCAAGGCCGGCCTTTCGCAGCGCCTGCTCTTCGTCCGACATCACCGTATCGACGACGGCGATTTCGTAGGTTCCATCGGCGTGCGGCTTGAGGCCCAACGCTCCGATCCCGTCGCCATTCTGTCCCGACAGCTTCAACATTCGTTTCTGTTCCGGATCACGCGAGCCGCTTGTTCATCGATCTAGACCCTTTCTACCCGCAGCGTCTCGGGATCAAGCCTTACCTCCACGGTGCTGTCCGGCCGAATTGGTGCTGCGGCCAGTTCGTCGCACATCTTCAGATAGGCCGGCCAGAAGATATCGTCTCGTGTGAAGGGCAGCACGGCGTTGGGCAAAGGATCGGACAAATAGCTTTCGACCTCGACCGGCGCCAGACCCTTGGCGATGCGCCGCATGTTGACCGAGCGGATGTCGTAATCGTCCAGCAGCAGGAATTCGTCGACAAGATAGACCCGCTGGCCCTCGGGGTTGTCCTTGATGAAGGTTGTACCCAGATTCATGTCACGTACCGCCTGGAGGGCATTGCGTACCTTGGCCGGTTCGGGATCGTCCCAGACCTGCGCCAGCATCCAGTAAGGCCCGAGGCTGTCGGCATCGGGATCATAGCCGTAATGGCGCCAGATCTCGGGATCGACTGTCGTCATGGTGGTGAACCAGGCGGCCTTCTGCACCAGATAGGGATTGTCGTGGTCATTCACCCAACTCGTGCGATCGGGGCTGCCGAAGAGGACTGTGGCCTGTTCGGTGTTCTCTGCGCGATAGCCGGTCCAGATATCGAAGGCAAATCGACGCGCCATATCTTCCCAACCGGCGGCCTGCCAACTTGGCACAGACATGCCTAGAACGCGTGACATTCCGTAGTTGTTGCCAATCTTCAGCGCCCCACCGCGCTTCTTGATGACAAGGTCCGAGATCATCAGGGCCAATGTGTCGATATAGGCAATTGTCAGCGAAAGATCAGTCGCCGCGAGTGCCAGATCAAACCGCAGAGCCTGTGACACAGCATCGAAGGCCTGGCCCGCCCCGATCGCATTCGGTGCCTCGCCATGCAGATAGCGGCGAATTTTCTCGAAGCGGTGGGAAACTTCGTCCTTGGCTTTCGGCGCGTCGCACCGCTTACGCAGCTCCGCGATCTGCTGATTGACGCGTTCCTGACTAAGCATAGGCGGCATTCCTTTCTATTTCAAATGGGAACACATTTTCTCCGCGCATCCTCGGATACCTCAAGCCTTTGTATTTGCACAGCTGTTTCGCTCTTGCTCCATCTGCTCACCTCATGCTGCCTGGGTCGACGACCTGCAACCTCAGTGTTTCGGGTTCAAGCCGGACCTGCAATGGGCTCTCCGGCCGGATCGGTGCGGCACCCAGTTCGGCGCACATCTTCAGATAGATCGGCCAGAAGATATCGTCCTGCACAAAAGGCAGAACGGCGTTGGGCAGCGGGTCAGGCAGATAGCTTTCGACCTCGACCGGCGCCAGACCCTTGGCGATGCGCCGCATGTTGACCGAGCGGATGTCGTAATCATCCAGTAGCAGGAATTCATCCACGATGTAGACCCGCCGACCTTTGGGTTCATCTTTTATGAAGGTGCTGCCCAGATTCATGTCGCGCACCGCCTGCAGGGCATTGCGCACCTTGGCGGGGTCGGAGTCGTCCCAGACCTGCGCCAGCCTCAAGTAGGGCCCGAGGCTTTCGGCATCGGGATCATAGCCGTATTGCCGCCAAAGCGTGGGATCAACCGTGGTCATGGTGGTGAACCAGGCGGCCTTCTGCACCAGATAGGGATTGCTGTGCTGGTTGATCCAGCTTCCCGGGCTAGGATCGCCGAACAGAATATTGGTCTTGTCGGCGTTCGCGGACAGATAAGCAGTCCAGATATGTTCAAGGTAACGATCGGCCTCCTTTTGCCACCCGATCGATTGAAAAAGTGGACTGTCCATCCCGGACACTCTCGCAAAGCCGATCTCGTTCCAGGGCTTCAACCCGGCCTTGCGCATCTTCCCGTCCAGGTCGAAGGTCAGCAGTTTCATTGCGGCGATGAAAGAAAGCGCCAACTGCCGCCCGTGGACATCGCTCTGCGCCATGAAGATGTCAAAGCGGGGCGCATGCGAAACCGAGGCGTAAGCTCCACTCGCGAACTCCAGCGTTTCCTCACCGCTGACATAGCCAACGAGGTCCTCTATCGCCGTCGTTACGCGTTGCACTGCCTGTTGCGGCTTGAGGCTCTTGATCAGAGCATCTCGTTTCGCGTACACGCGCTCTTGCTGCAGCATATCTATTTTCCCGCTGCCATTTTGGGTTCGTCAAAGATGATTAACGTTAGCGGTTCTCGATCTGCAGGGTTTCAGGATCAAGCCGGACCTGCAATGGGTTGTCGGGTTTGATCGGTGCGGCACCCAATTCGTCGCACATCTTCAGATAGACCGGCCAGAAGATATCATCCTGCACAAAGGGCAGGAGGGCGTTGGGCAGCGGGTCGGGCAGATAGCTTTCGACCTCGACTGGTGCCAGGCCCTTGGCAATGCGCCGCATATTGACCGACCGGACGTCGTAATCGTCCAGCAGCAGGAATTCGTCGACAAGATAGACCCGCCGCCCTTCAGGTTCGTCCTTGATGAAGGTGCTGCCCAGGTTCATGTCGCGAACTGCCTGCAAGGCGTTGCGCACCTTGTGTGGGTCGGGCTCGTCCCAGACCTGCGCCAGCATCCAGTAGGGCCCAAGGCTGTCAGCATCGGGGTCATAGCCATATTGCCGCCAAAGCGCAGGATCGACTGTCGTCATGGTGGTGAACCAGGCGGCCTTCTGCACCAGGTAGGGATTATCGTGATCATTGATCCAGCTTCGCGGGCTGGGATTGCCAAACAGAATATTGGCCTTGTCGGCCTTCGCGACTCGATAGTCGGCCCAGAGCCATGTCGCGACTCGCTGCGCTTCCGCGATCCACCCAATGGACTGAAGCATGGGAACCCGTATGCCCGCGAACAGGCCGAATTGCGGGTTGAAGAAGCTGCGGACACCCTTTCGCATGGCTTGCGTGTGAAGATCGAAGGCGCAAAGATCAAGACTGACGATCAGGCCAAGAAATTGCTGCTTGGCTTCGATCGATTTTGCGGCATTGAAACCCGAAACCTGCGCGCTGCTCGCAAATCCTTCGAGGATACCACTGGCGTTATGCAGGTCTATGGCCCCCGCCATGTAATCCGCGATGTCTTCAAGCGCGAAGCTCACCCCTTTTCGGGAGTTTTCATTCGGAAACTGCCTTTGGAGCGCGGCGCGGGTTCGATCAACGCAGGGTTTGTTCAGCATGTCCAGCCGGTAGATTTCATTCATCCAGTTCAATGAATTTGGTCCAGGGCCGATTTGGGCCAACTCTGGATTCGATATTTCCCTGAGCATCCAGACGAAATTCTCGTGCCGTTGTGCCTGGTGTCCAAGGGGCCTTCTCTGGGCCATTCGCTACGGAAGCAGGGTTGTCGGGATCGACGCCTTTATATCGCCATATCTCGAACTCTCCGCCCATAAGTTCGGAACGATTCTCTATTCCAAGCTCTTCGAGAAAATCATCAAATGCTCTCGTATTCCACGATCCGCCTCCTGGCGAGGCGTCTACGCGCGAAAATACATTCTGCAGATAGGCCGGCCCTCCCTTCTGCTGCAACTCGTTCAACGCCGATCCATTTGCCTTGACCTCGATGATCGTGATCCGTGGCGGGCTGCCGGGTTTGACCGCGATAATGTCCGGGCCATGGCCAGAGCCATTCTTCAGCTCAAAAGTCTTGAACCCCTCGGCCTCAAGGCGTTTGCGGGCATCGGCTTCGGCCATATCACCGATACGCTTAGTCCTAGCCGCAACATGGGTGGTATTCGCGTCAGGCTCGGGCGTGACACGCTCGGTTGGCTCATGTGGCCGGACGGGGTTGGCATCGTCTGCGGCCTCGACCGGCTTTCGGCCCTCGACGACAATCTCATCACCCGTGCGGGCAGGGGGAACCGGTGGCTCGACCTTGTCCGCGACCCGGGTCGCATCGCCCGCTGCGGCTGCCACCTCATTGCCGCCGCCAAGCCAGGCCGGAACCCTTACCCTGTTGGCCCGCAAAATCGCCGCTAGCTCGGCCGTCGTGGCCGCGCCACCCAGTCGCCCAAGTGCGCCCATGACGCCCCTCAGCGCGCGCAATACCTTGGTCGGGCTGAGGAACAGGGCGACCAGACAGGCAGCATATCCGGCGCTGCCCCAGGGGTCCGACTCGACCTGCTGCTGGATCAGCTTGGTGACTTGGTCGGCAAGGTCCTTGCCGCCGCGTGCCAGCGAGGCCCATTCCTGTTCGGTGAACAATAATGAAACCGCGTCCGCCAGCCCCTTCAGCGCGTTCTCGGCCTGGTTCATGGTGAGAACTTCGTATTCGCTCCAATAGACATCATAGGCGGCCAGCAGGTTCACGCCGGCCTTGCTAATGTCGCGGAGCGTTGCCTTCAGCGCTTCGAGCTTGGCATAGAGGCGGAACAGGGCCATCTGCTGTTCTTTTGGCAGCACGGAAAACGTCTGTGTGCCAGCCTCAAGCGCCATGAACAGCTGGCCAACGCGGGCCGCATCACCCGTGACGCTGCGCCAGAAGAACCAGTTGTCCTGGCCATCAGAGGCAATATCAAGGTCAGCATCCAGCTGGATCAGCAGTTGGGTCAGCTCGAGTATCGCCTTCAGCTCGTCATAGAGGCATTGCCCTACGCCGGACAGAAGGCTGCCACCGGCAGGCCGCCAGCTGTTGTCCTGTGGCGCTGGCGTTCCCACGGCATCCTGCGCCATCTGCTGGATATCGGCCGGGGTCAGGCGCCAGCTTGCCGGGGCCGTAGGGCCGTCATCCATTGCCACGATCCAGATGGGTGCCGCCGCGCCGGCGCGTCTTGCCGGTCCCGGCGCCGCGTTTGCGCGATTTCAGGATCGCGGAGAACACAGCATCCAGCGTACCGGGAATGTTCAGTTGGCCGGTATGGGTGGATTCGTAGGAATGGCGGTTGGCAGTATCCTTTTTCGGGCCCATCGGGGCGGTTTCGGGTCGGTAGTCCATGCGCATCCCCGAGAAGGGCGCTGTGCCGGCGAAATCCGGGACCGAGGATGTCATCTCCTTCATACTCGCCAGAACCGACGCGCCGGTTGCGAAGGTATCGGGGTCGAAGTCCAGTTCATGCAGGCCCGAGGCCGCCATTGCCGTCTTGACCAGAGCACCCAGTTCGCCACCATCGCCAATCTGGTCCTTGAACCGCGCGCTGATTGCGGCCGCCAGGGACAGTGTATCATCCGCCTGACCCGAGGTGCCGCGCTCTGCCTCCAGGATGGGATCTGAACCGCCATCATGGATCTTGCCCGGATGTTCGGATTTGTCCTCCTGCCCGAACGGCAGGCCAGTCAGTGCCTTGGCCAGCGAGAAGCCGTCGGGATAAGCCTGTTCGTCGATTTTGGCGGGGCGGGGCGAAATGCCAAGCGTCGCATAGGCCTCGAGCAAGGCCGCATTGTTCATCTGGATCAGCATGAAATACGGGGTCGCGATCCCCTTTGACGAGACCGTCTCGACGCCCTGATGCTGATCCGGTTCAGTTGATTTTGACGTCCTTGCCATTCACCCGCACCGTCGTGTCAGCCACAATGTCGATGGCACTTCCCTTGATTTCGATCTTGCCGCTGGAATGGATGACGATCGCGCCAGAGCCGCAGGCGACCTGCCATGTTTCACCGGCAACCATCGTCGAGGTTTTCGCCGCCTCGTGCATGGCGCTTCCTGCGACAAAGGTGTGCTTGTTATGTCCGACGAACTGCTGCGAATTCCGGCCGATCGTCGTGGTCTTGGTCAGTCCCACCGCCTCTTGCTTGGCAAGCGCCACGACCTCTGACTTGTTCATTCCGATCAGTTCGTTGTAGTTCCCCTTGCCGAGGTTTATGAAGCCGGGGACGCCCAGCTTCTTTGCCTTTTCGCCCAGAAACCCAGTGAAGCTTTGATGGACGTTGCTGATGAAATCCAGTGCCTTGTTGGCGCCGACGACGATTGAGTAGTTCCCGCCAACTTTCACCGATAGGTTGTTGCCTATCTCTGCGGATTTGTTTGCGCCGATGCTTTCGAATTCGTTCACGTCGACGCGCTTTTCTCGGTTGTTCAGGACTTGGATATTCATGTCCTTCTGGGCGTGGACGAAGATTTCCTCTTCGCCTCTCTCGTCCTCGAAGCGCAGCTCGTTATAGCCCGCGCCCTGATGGGTGTCGGTCTTGAATGTGCTGACGGTCTTGTGCTTGGGCAACTCGTAGGGCACGCCGTTCTTGCCGTTATAGACGCAGCCTGTGACCAGCGGCTTGTCAGGATCGCCCTCCAGGAACTCGACCACGACCTCCATGCCAATGCGGGGAATGACCATGCCGCCCCAGCCCGCTCCAGCCCAGTTCTGCGACACCCGGCAGCGCATCGAATGGGCGCCGGTCAGGTCCCAGTGGAACCGCACCAGGATGCGGCCGTATTCGTCGCAGTCGATCTCGCCCTCGCCCACCACCATCGCCGTCTGCGGGCCCTGCACGATGGCGGGCGGCGTGCGCCGGGGCGGGACCATCGGCGCGGTGTCGGGCATCAATGTGTAGCTGCCGGTAAAGGCATAGCCATCGCTGCCCGGCCCGCCCGAGCCATAGGCCTCGCTGACGAAATGATGGCTGGCCGAGAGGCAGAGATAGCTTTCCCCGGTCCCCGGCACGGTGTCGCCCGAGAGCGTCAGCCGCATCCCCGCGCCAAGCGCGACGCAATCCCCGACCGCCCGGTTCCTGCGGTCCGCCCCGCGCTCCTGCTCGGTCCGGAGGCCAGCAACCAGCTTGCCCACCGGCTGCGCCAGGTAGTCACCCGGATAGTCGAAGCTTTCGATCCGGCCCTGCGGATGGGTGGCATCGCCGGTCCGGTCCGTCTCCATCGCGGCGGTCGGGGTCTTGAAATTGTAATCGGTCAGCCGGATCGCCCCGGTGGTCAGGTTGCGCTCGGGCGCCCAGTCCCAGAAATGCTCCTGCTCATAGTGGTGGTGACCGTCATAGCGCTTGAACGGGCGATCGCCGATGGTCTCATGGCTCAGCGCGTCATCGGTCAGGACCAGCGTATGGCTGCCCACCGCATGGCGGAAATGGAAACTGATGCCGGCACGCTCCATCTGGCGGCGGGCAAAATCGAGGTCGCTCTCGCGGTATTGGACGGTGTATTCCAGCACCGGGTAGTCACGCGTCAGCTTCATCTCCAGCGCCGGATCGCCCAGCCCCGCATATTCCCCAAAGAGTTCCTGCAGAATCTGGACCGCGGTCTTGTCGTGGAAAATGCGCTGGTTCCGCCGCCGCCCGGCCAGCCAGAACCACGGGCGCAGAGTCAGGTCATAGCGATGCCCGTTCTCGCCGACGCCGGCCCACCGGGCCGAGGTGACGATGCCATCGAAGGCGCGCATCTGGTCATGCGCCTCGATCTCGACGCTCGCATGGGTGCCGATGAGGGCGTCGAAATCCAGGTCGTCGCGAATGGCCAGCGCCTCGACGCGGTAGTCGAAGAGATCGTTCAGATGGTCGGAGCCGTCAAAGCGCAGCAGGCTGAGCGTATCGGCACCAAGCGCGGTGGTCAGGCGGCCAAGGCGCTCGGTCTGCTTGAAGGGGGCGTTCAAAAGGGCCTCCAGGGGAATCGTGATAAACAATTTATTGATGGGAGAGTAGCTGTCTCGAAGAACAATGAACAGACCGCCTGCGCGCGGGCACCGTCAAGCGATGCGGCGCCGGTCATGGAGAGGGTGCGCTGGGGCCAAACTGATGAGAAAACAGTGTCCAGATCCTGTCCCCGCAACCATTCTTTGACCATCGCGCAAGCGACAGCGCTGCGGCATGTTGATCATCGATGTTGAACGCCGGTGTGTGGCCGGTACGGGCCGGTTGATCAAATGAACTATTTGTCAAATTGACATGTCATTCCGAGCTGCGAGACGTAAAGGGTATGAACTGCCCAAGGCCGCGTTCAACTCATAGACCGTCCTTGCATTCCAAAGCCTCGTTCTTGAGGTATAGCCAGATTATGATGGTTGCTGTGATGCGACCAATAGGCAGGGCCAACTCGGATCAAGCTGGCAAGAGATTGCAGATGTTCCGCCGCCGCCGGACAGCCCGGAGATCGAGACTGCCCGACTCATAGACCAGCGGCGAGTCGTCCTGCATTGCGGTTTTCACGTGGTCGAAGAGATCGCGGTTCGTGCAATAGCTGCGGCCTCGATCTTTTCGGGCCTTGTCCTGAGAAAGCTGTAGCAGGTGCTGGCATTTTTGCAAGTCCCGCAGCGATTCAGTCTGGTGCGCTGGTCGATGGGGCTGATCTGCCGCCGCGACGCCACCTGCCCGAGATTTATGCACATACGGGCGGCCATCAGCGCGATCGCTTCGCTTTGGTCGGCAGGTTGTCCAAACATGTTGCTGCTCCTCTTGCGGCCTTGTCACAATGGGCGGTTGGTGCCGATCACCCGCACCTCGTCGCGGCCCCAGGCCGCGATCTCGCCGTTCAGCCCGCCAGTGAAGATGCCGTACCAGACGGCGGGCTTCATCTTCATCGCCTTGCGCGAGAAGATCAGCTCGACCGGGGCGGTGATGGTCCAGTAACCCTTGACCGGCCCCGAGATGGTGACTTCGGGATTGTCGCGCTGGGTTTCGACCATGGGCCGGAATTCGGGCACGTCGATGACATGAACCTCGATCATCACGCGGCTCCCTTGTATGCATCGACCAGCTTGGCCTTGCGGCGCCAGACCATGTCGATGTCCGGCATCAGGTCGCCCGCCTCGCGGCATTCGGTTTCGACCTCCATCGCGGCCTGGATGGTCAGCCTTGCATCGACCTCGTCGATCAGCTCGGTCTCACGCAGGCGGCGGGTGATCTCGACCGGATAGCCGTTCGGATCGGTGAAATAGATCGACTCGAGGATCTCGTGCTTGGTGTAGGGCGAGATCTTGATGCCGCGAGCCTCCAGTGTTTCCTTCCACTGGATCAGCTGTTGCTCGGTATCGACGGCCCAAGCGGTATGAGTGGCGAAGTAGAAATGATGCTCTTCCGGCACATAGCGCGCGGGCTGCTTGCTGCCGATGTAATAGAAGAAGGCGATGGTCGCGCCCTTGCCGGCATCGAAGAAGAAATGCAGGAAATCATGGTGACCCGGAGGGCCCCATCCGCGCGCGCTGATGGCGTGGACCAGCGGCAGGCCCAGGATGTCGCGGTAGAATTCGATGGTCTCGTTCAGCTTCCAAGTCGGGCGGGCGGTGTGGTCGACGCCGTTCAGCGCCAGTTGGATGCTGTCCAGCGCGGCATGGCGGGTGCCGGCAAGGCTACCATTGCCGACGCCCATGGCATCGTTGAAATTCGTGGCGGAGGATGCGTCGTCGCGCTTTTCAAGGCTATCAGTCATGGTGATCGGCTCCTCTTGCGAATCGGTCTGTCTCTGTGTCGCTTCCTATTAATTGACACTATCTCAATAAATAGCATTTGCCAAGGAAATTGTTGCCATGGCAATTAGGGTGGCATGAGCAGTGACACACATGAAAAGCGCGGCCGTGGCCGCCCCCGTCGCAGCGGTGATGGCGAGGATGGTCTGGTCGACCGCGAGAAGATCATCGACCTAGCCTATGATCTGGCGCGCAGCCAGTCGATCGACCAGGTGTCCTTCGTGCAGCTGGCCAAGGCCTTCGAGGTTAAGCCCGGGGCGCTGCATTACCACATCGGCACCAAGGATGACCTGACCTCGGCCATCCTGAACCGCTTCTATCGCGAGCTTCTGGCCAAGCTGACCGCGATGCCCGAGGAATCGGACTGGCGCCGGCGCCTGTCGCATTTCGCCCAGACCCTGATGACCACCGAACGTGATCATCGCGGGGCCGCCGAGCATATCCAGACCCATGCCAAGTTCCGGGTGTTCCAGCGGGTGCGCGATGGCGAAACGGATTATGGCGCGGCCTACCTGGACCACGCCTTTTCCCTGCTGCGCGGGGCTGGTTTCGACGCGGAAACGGCGGCGCTCTGCTATCACGTGCTGGCGCTGCATTGCCTGTCGGCGGCAACCTCGGCCAGTTCACGGCTGGAACCCTCGGCGCATGAGACGTTCCTGACCGCACGGGCCGAGGCCTATGACCCCGGCGAGATGCCGGGGCTGGAATTCGCGCTGCGCCCCTTCGCGCGGGTCAGGGCCGATGATGCCTTCCAGATCGGGCTCGAGGCGCTGTTGGACCGTTTCGCGACCATGCGGCGCGCCGACGGATAGCCGGGCTAAAGCGCCGCCGCGAAGCGCAGCATCTCGTCGTGGAAATCGGCGCTGCGTTTGTGGAAATCGATGCAATGGCCGGCCCCGGCGAAGATGCCGGTTTCGATCTTCGGTGCGCGGGTGAGCATGGCGGCGACGGTGGCCTGATCGGCGATGTGCCAAAGCTGCTCGTGCTGGGCCAGCTTGTAATAGACCGGGACGGTGACCCGTCCCAGGAGGCCGGGGGCGCGGTGGCCCCAGTCGCCGGCGATGTCGATGGCCTCGGCCCGGGGCATCAGCGTGTTGGCCGGGTGGCTGGCTGCCGGCATGGTCTCGGGCAGGGTGTCAGGCGGGCCGAACATGACCTGATCCTTCAGCGCCGTCGGCATTTCGACGAAATAGCCCGGCGGCAATTTGGCGAAATCCTCGGCCAGATGGGCGGGCAGGGTCTGGGCGAAGCCGGTCACCATGATGCCGCGCAGGGGCCAGTCTGGTCGCCGCGCGGCGATGGAGGCGGCGATCACCCCGCCCATGGAATGCCCGATCAGCGCGATGCCCTCGGGCTGCAGCTCCAGCGCCCCGGTGATCTCGCCCATCAGGTCCGCCAGCCGCGCGGCATTGCGGTCCAGCATCTCGGGGCCATCCGCCAGCGGCTCGCTGCCACCGTATCCGGGGCGATCCGGTGCGATGATGTCGAATCCGGCGGCCATGGCCCGGTCGATCAGCGAATGGCCGGGGATGTCGAAATAGCGGCTGGAATAGGTGCCGCCGTGGATGGCGACCAGCAGGGTCGGCTGTTTGCCGGCGCTCTCCGCTGCTCGCCCGAAAATACCGGAGACCGGTCCTTGACTGGTGGTGATTTCGAAGCTTCGTTTCATCGTCCCTGGTCTCCTCCCATTGACGTGCCGTTCCGATGTGACCGGGCGTGACGACCGATTGCCGCCAGCGTCGGGTCCCACGTTGTTAGCCATTATTTGATATAGCGTCAATTAAGATTTCGCCACCGGATGAGGCGCCAGTCCGGTCATCCGGCTGACCTGTCGCCCCTGAATGTCGATTCGGATTGCTGGCCGGATTGGGATGAGGGACAGCCACTTCATCCTGCGGCATATCTTGGCAAATTCATTGTAAAACAGTTGGATGTGCCATTAATTGCCACGCAGTCAATAAATATTGACATACTATCAATAATGAGGCATTGTAAGAGGCAGATCAAGGAGGAACCAATGTCGGTACAGGATTTCATGCCACTGGCGGGACTGCGGGGCGCGCAATGGGACCCGAGCCGTCTGCCGGGCGATCTGGTGTCCACCGTGCATACGCTGACCACGGCGGACGGTGCCAATGTCACCGGCTATCTCTATCGCCGCGGTGGCGAGAAGGCGGTCTGCTGCCTGATGCATCCGCGCGAGATTCTGGCCACGCATTACCTGGTTCCGGAACTTCTGGAGGCGGGCGCGGCGGTCTGGGTTCAGGGCTCGCGCGCCGCTGGCAACGATCTGCGGCTGGAACATGAACTGGCCGTGCTGGATGTCGATGCCGGCACCGCCTTCCTGCGCGATTGCGGCTATGACCAGATCGTGCTGGTTGGCAATTCCGGCGGTGGCGGCCTGTTCGCCTATTACGCCGAGCAGGCCAATCTCGCCTCCGAAGCGCGCGAGACCAGCACACCGGCCGGTCGCCGGGTCAAGCTGGCCGAAGCGCCGATGGTGCGCCCCGACCTGATGGTCTTCGTCGCGCCGCATCCGGGGCAGGGGATCCTCTTGATGAATTCGCTCGATCCCTCGGTTACCGATGAGCGCGACCCGCTGTCGATCGATCCGGCGCTGTTCCCGTTTTCGGCAAGTAACGGCTATGCCTCTGACGGCGCGCGCTATGCGCCGGACTTCATCGCCGCTTATCGCGCCGCACAAAAGGCCCGGGTGGCGCGGATTGACGAGACGGCGCGGCAGATGGTTCGTCTCAGGATGGAGGCGCGCAAATCCGTCAAGGCCGGCGCCAGTGACCCGGCAGCGCAGCTGGCCGCGGGCTGGCAGCATATCTTCGAGGTGCCGCGCACCGATGCCGATCTGCGCAACTGGGACCTGAGCATCGATCCGACCGACCGCAGCCTCGGCTCGCTCTGGGGACGCGATCCGTTCAAGACCAACATGAACGGCGTCGGCTTCGGCAAGGTCTGCACGCCCGAAAGCTGGCTTTCGACCTGGTCGGGGCTGACCTCGAAGGCCAGTGTGCTGCGCTGCGCCCCGGCCATCGACCAGCCGAGCTTTGTCCTCCGCTATACCGCCGATGCCTGCGTCTTCCCCGAGGAACTGGACAGCATCGTCGATGCCTTGGGAACTACGGACAAATCCTGTGTCGCCCTGCGCGGCACCCATCACGGCCAGCCCCTCGCGGCTGGCGAGCCGAGCGGCCAGATCCTCGCGGGTGAGGCCATCCGAGGCTGGTTGAAGAACCGGCTGCTGACCTGACCGCGACAAGGGAGGAAACCATGTCATTTGAACCCGAAGAGCCGATCGAGGGCGTTGTCTATCCCGACGCGGCCGATCTGAAGCGCTGGACCGAGGCCGGAGCGCTGACCTTGGAAACCCTGGCCGATGGCTTTCGCGCCGCTGCAGCCCGCCATGCGACCCGCGATGCGGTGATCTGGCAGGGCGGCCGGATGAGCTATGCCGATCTCGACGCCGCGACCGACAAGGTAGCCGCCGGGCTTCTGTCGCTGGGTTTGAAGCCGCGCGACCGGGTGGTGTTCCAGCTGACCAACACGCCCGAGGCGCTGATCGCCTTTCTGGCCTGCTGGAAGGCCGCGATCATCCCGATCTGCACGCTGGCCGCCCATCGCGAGGCCGAAATCGGTTTTCTGGCCCGCTTTGCCGGCGCCCGGGCGCATTTCATCGAAAGCGATGCGGAGAAGTTCGATTTCAACGCTTTTGCCCACAAGATGCAGGGCGAGATCGACAGCCTTCAGATGATCGTCTCGACCCGTGGCGAAGCCGGCGAGGGCGTTGTCGACATGCAGGAATTCCTCGCCGGTGATCTGGCCGAGGCGCTTCGGGTTCTGGCCGATGTGCCGCAGGACCCCTGGCAGGTCGCGGCCTTCCAGCTCTCGGGCGGCACCACCGGGGTCCCCAAGATCATCCCGCGCATGCATTCGGAATATCTCTACAACATGCGCGCGGTCATGGCATTCAAGGGCTGGACCGCCGAGGACCGGCTGTTCGTGCCGATGCCCTTCGCCCACAACCTGAACATGGGCTGCGGCTGGGGGCCGTTCCTGATGTCGGGCGGCACGGTGATCGCCACCCCGCGCGTCGATCAGCAGGCGATGCGCGAGATCCACAATGCGCTGTCCCCCACGGTCATGGGCGCCGCCAAGCCCATCGTCATGCGGATGAAGGCCGAGATCGCCGAGGGCCGGATCACCACCGGCAATCTGCGCGAGATCTTCTCGACCGATGCGGCCGAGATCGTCAGCACCGAGATGAAGGTGCCCGGCCATCATATCTTCGGCATGACCGAGGGCACTATCATGTTCACCCGCGCGGGCGACAGCGAGTTTGTCCGCTTCCAGACCTGCGGCACGCCGGTGTCCGAATTCGACCAGGTGCGGCTTCTCGCCCCGGGCACCGAGGACGAGGTCGAGACCGGCCAGATCGGCGAGCTGGCAGTGTTCGGCCCCTATACGATCCGCGGCTATTACAACGCGCCTGATCGCAACGCCGAGACCTTCACCCGGGATGGCTTCTATCGTTCCGGCGATCTGATGAAGGCCCATCGCATCGATGGCGTGACCTATTACTCCTTCGAGGGCCGCATTAAGGACGTGGTCGACCGCGCCGGCGAGAAGGTGAATTGCGAAGAGGTCGAGCGCGCGGTGATGGCCCATCCCGCCTTTACCGATGTGGCGGTGGTGGGCATGCCCTCGCCGACCCATGGCGAACGCATCTGCCTTTACGCCGTCGCCGCGCCGAACAGTGCTCTGCCGGATGTGCGCGAGCTGGGGGCCTTTCTAAAACAGGCCGGTCTGGCGGTGTTCAAATGGCCCGAGCGGATCGAACCCATCGACGCCCTGCCGCTGACCAAGGTGGGCAAGCTGGACAAGGCGGTTCTGAGACAGCGCATCGCCGAGACGCTGAAGGCGGAAGAACCCGCCGCCACGCACTGATCCCGCAGGGAAACGAAAGGAGAGGATCATGAAGATCAATGTTCTGGGCGGTGGCCCCTCGGGTCTCTATTTCGCCTATCTCGCGCGCAAGCGCCTTGGCGATGTCGAGGTGAATGTGCACGAGCGCAATGCCCCCGACGCGACCTTCGGCTTTGGCGTGGTGCTGGCCGGCGCCGGCCTGGCGCGGCTTCAGGCCGCGGATGCGGACAGCTTCGCCCGGCTCGATGCCATCACCAAGCGTTTGGGCAATCAGGAGATCATCCTGAACGGTCAGGCGGTCCAGGTCGAGGGCGAGGCCTATGGCGGCGCGGTCGAACGGCTGACCCTGCTGAAGACGCTGCAGGATCTTTGTGCCGAGGTGGGCGTCAACGTGACTTATCACGCCCAGGTCGATGATCCGCGACTGCTCGACGATGCCGACCTGGTGGTCGGGGCCGATGGTGCCAATTCGACCATGCGCCGCAGCTTCGAGACCCAGTTCGGCACCCATGGCAGCCAGCTCTCGAACGCCTTCGCCTGGTATGGAGCCGAGCGGCTGCATGACCGCCCGACGCTGAGCTTCCGCAATGCCGGGGGCGGGGCCTTCTGCGCGCATTACTATCCCTATACCGACCGGATGTGCACCTTCGTGATGGAATGCGACCGCGCGGCCTGGGAGGGTTGCGGCTTCGAGGCGATGACCAATGACCAACGCCAAGACTTTGTCGAGGACCTGTTCCGCGATGACCTGCAGGGCCAGCCGCTGATCTCGAACAAGTCGGAATGGCGGAATTTCCAGCCGGTCTGGAATGACAGCTGGACCCATGGCAACCGGGTGCTGATCGGCGATGCCGTGCGCCGTGCGCATTTCTCGATCGGATCGGGCACGCGGATTGCGATGGAGGATTCCATCGCGCTGGTGAAGGCGCTGGAGACCGAGGCCGATGTCGTCTCGGCACTGGCCGCCTATGTCGCCGCCCGCAAGCCCGCCGCCGATATCCTGATCGGCGCGGCCCGCGAAAGCTATGGCTGGTACGAGGAGATGGGCGAGCACATGGCCGATGCGGCCAGCCCCCATGCCTTCGCCTTCGACTACCTGACCCGCACCGGCCGCGTCGATGCCGCCCGCGTCGCCGCCGATTACCCGGGCTTCATGGCGGCCTACCAGTCCGAACGGGCAGGGGCGGCGTGATGACCATTCCCTATACCTTCTTCCCCGCGACCGAAGAGATCGTCTCGGACGAACCGCTGGTCATCCGCCGTGTCGTCCGCTGGGGCGATTGCGACCCGGCGGGTGTCGCCTATACGCCGCGCTTTCTCGACTATGTGGTGACCGCGCATGAGGTCTTCATCAGCATGATGTTGGGCGGCCCGATCCATCTGCTGAAGGACGGGCTGTCGGTCGATTTCCCGGTGCGCGGGGTCGAGATCGACTTTCGCGCGACCCTGCCGCTGGATGCGCAGTTCGAGATGGATGTGCGCGTGGGCGAGATCCGCAGCCGCACCTTCGACCTGCTGATCCGCGCCCACAGGGTTGAAAGCGGGGGCAAGCGCCGGGGGCCGCTGGCCTTCACCGCCCGGATCACCCCGGTCACGGTCGACCGCCACAGCCGCGCCGCCGTCGCCCTGCCTGAGCAACTGAAATCGCGCGTTGCCGCCTATGCCGCCGCGCATCCCGTCAAGGAGACCAGCTAATGCGCGCCTATCGCATCGGGCAGATCGTGCCCTCGTCGAACATCACCATGGAAACCGAGATCCCGGCCATGCTGCGCTCGCGCGAAACCATCCGGCCCGAGCGCTTTACCTTTCATTCCAGCCGGATGCGGATGAAGAAGGTGACGCAGGAAGAGCTGACGGCGATGGACCGCGACTCGCTGCGCTGTGCCCGCGAGCTCTCGGATGCCGATGTCGACGTGATGGGCTATGCCTGCCTTGTGGCGATCATGAGCCAGGGCCTCGGCTATCACCGCAAATCCAAGACTAACCTGGAAGGCGCGATCACGGACGAGGGCAAGTCGATCCCGGTCGTGTCCTCGGCCGGTGCGCTGATCGAGGGGCTGAAGGAAATGGGCGCGAAGCGAGTCAGCCTGCTGATGCCCTACATGAAGCCTCTGGCGCAAAGGGTGACCGATTACGTCGCCAATGAAGGCTTCGAGATTCAGGACAGTCTGGCGCTGGAGATCGAAGACAATCTGGCCGTCGCCGCCCGCGATCCGCTGACGCTGATCGAGGATGTGAAGCGGCTGGACACCAAGGGCGTCGATGCCGTGGTGCTGTCCTGCTGCGTGCAGATGCCCTCGCTGCCGGCGCTGGCGCCGGTCGAGGCGGCACTGGGGATCCCGGTGACCTCGGCGGCGGCCTGCACGGTGCGCTCGATGCTGCAGCAGATGCGGCTTGAGCCGGTGGTACCCGCCGCGGGGGCCATGCTGGCGCCCGGGCTGCGGCCAGCCGCCTGAAATCACGACATCAATGGGAGGAATGACAATGACAAACGCGAAAACGCTGGCCCTCGCCGGCGCATTCATGGCGATTGCCGGCAGTGCGGCGGCGGAAACCACGGTGCGGATGCTGAACACCTGGGATGACCGCTACCCCGGTTCGACGGTGATCTGCGAACGCTATGCCCAGCTTCTGACCGAGGCCTCGGGCGGCGAGATCACCGTTCAAATCTCGGGGCCGGAAACCATTCCGCCGCTGGAACAGCTCGAGCCGACGCAGGCGGGGCTGTTCCAGATCCTCTGCACCTATCCGGGGTTCCACACCGGCACCTCGACGCTGCTGACCGGGCTGGAAAGCATCCGGCCCGATCCCGAGGCCTTCCGTGCCTCGGGGGCGATGGACGAGATCCGCGACAGCTATGGCAAGCTGGGCCTGCATGTCGTTTCGGTGCCGCTGGCCCATGGTTACTGGATCTTTATGAACAAGGGTCTGTCCGAGCAGGGTGATCTGACCGGCCGGCAGATCCGCGCCCTGCCGCCGCAGCACCCCTACATTACCGCCATCGGCGGCACCCCCGTCGTGCTGCCTCCGGCCGAGATGTTCAGCGCGCTGGAGCGCGGGGTCATCGACGGGGCGCTGTTCCCGGCAGCGGGGGCCTCGGGCTACGGCTTTGCCGAGGTGGCCGACAGCTATCTGACCACCAACATTTCCTCGCCCCATGTGATCCTGGCCAACCAGGCCTTCTGGGACGGGCTGCCCGAGGATCTGCGTACGGTCTTCGACGCGCAGGCCGAGGTTCTCGAGACCGAGATCCCCGGCGTCTACGACAGGCTGAATGCCGAGGAGGCCGAGAAGCTAGCAGCGGCGGGGATGCAGAAGCTGGAACTGGACGCGGCCACCGCCGCGCGACTGGAGGAGGGCGTGGCCAGCGGGGCCTGGACCTTCGCGCAAAGCCGCGACCCCGAGGCCGCCGCACGGCTTGAAGAGCGGGTCACCGAGGCCGGTCTCTTGACCAACTGAGCGCGATGGTGGCGGGCCGGCAAGGCGGCCCGCCGCCTCTTTTGCGGGAGGAGAAACACATGTTCAGGACCATCGGCCGAGTTCACGACAGGCTGTCCGAAACCGGCCTCTGGCTGGGCATGGGCGCGCTGGCGGCGATCGCGGCGATCTCGTTCGCGGCCACCATGTCGCGCTATCTTCTGGGGGCGCCCATCGCCTGGGTGCCGGATTGGAGCGGCTATCTGCTGGCCTTCTCGATCTTCGTGACCGCCCCGGCGGTGACCCGGCACGGCCAGCATGTCGCCATGGATATCCTCGCCTCGGTCTTCACCGCGCCGTGGCTGCTCCGGCTGCTGAGCCTTGGCGCGCTGCTGGCCACCTTCGCCATCCTTGTCACCATGAGCTGGATCGTCTGGCGGTCGCTTCTGTCCGCGCTCGGTGCCGGAACCATGACCGCCGCCGGCTATCCCGTTCCGCGCTGGTGGCTTCTGGCCGTGGTCTTCTACGGCTTCGCCTCATCTGCCCTGCACGTGCTGCGGATGCTGGCCTTCTGTCCCCAAAAGGCCGGGCTTCCCCAGCCGCTCGTCGAAACCGAAAGGGTCTGAATCATGCCGATCTATGCCAGTTTCGCCGTGCTCGCGCTGCTGTTCCTGCTGGGCGTCCCGGTCTTTGCCGCCTTTTTCGGCTTCAACATCTTCGCCGCGCTGCTGCTGATGGGGCCGCAGATGCTGTCGATCTTCCCGGCCTCGATCCTCGACACCTCGATGACCTCCGAGCTGGTGACGGTGCCGCTGTTCATCCTCTTGGGGGAACTGCTGTTCCGCTCGGGCTGCATCACCATCCTGTTCGACGCGGTGGATGACATCATCGGCGGCATTCGCGGGCGGCAATATGTGATCGTGGTGGTCATCTCGGTGCTTCTGGGCGCGCTCTCGGGTTCCGCGATTGCCGTTGCCGCGATGCTCGGCCGAACGGTGATGGCAGAGGGCATCCAGCGCGGCGGCGACAAGCAGCTGCTGGCCGGTTTGGTTCTGGGCGGCGCCTGCCTTGCGCCGATCATCCCGCCCAGCTTCCTGATCGTGCTGATCGGCATGCTGTCGGGCACCTCGATCTCGTCCCTTTTGGCAGCGGGCGTACTGCCCGGCATCGTCGCCGGTGTTCTGTTCTTCCTCTATGTCCAGGTCCTTCTGTGGCGCGATCCCTCGCGCGATATCGAACGGCCCAGCGACGCCCCGCGCGGCTCGATGCTGCGCGCCATCCTGTCGCTTCTGCCCTTTTCCATCGTCATCTTCGCCGTGCTGGGGCTGATCCTTCTGGGTATCGCCACGCCGAACGAATCCGCCGCCTGTGGGGTGTTCGGCGCGCTGGTCGTCGCCGCCATCTATCGGAGGCTGTCGCTGTCCATGGTGATCGAGGCGCTGAAAGGCACGGTGCTCATGTCCTCGATGATCCTCCTGATCATGGCGGCCTCGAAGATCCTGACCCAGCTCATGGCCTTTTCCGGGCTGACCGCTGATCTGGTCGCGCTGCTGACCGGGCTCGATCTGCCGCCGGTCGTGGTGCTGGCGATCCTGATGCTGATCCCCTTCGTCCTTTGCATGTTCCTCGACCAGATCGCGCTGATGCTGGTCCTGATCCCGATCTATGTGCCGCTGCTGGCGACCTTCGGCTTCGATCCGCTGGTCGTCTGGACGCTGTTCCTGTTGAACCTGACCCTCGGCTCGATCACGCCGCCCTTCGGTTACGCGCTTTTCGCGCTGAGCGCCTCGAGCCCGAAGGATGTCAGCCTGCGCGAGATCTATGCCGCCTCCTGGCCCTTCATCGGGCTGATCGTGCTGACGCTGATCCTGGTCTGGGCCTTCCCGCCGCTTGCGACCTGGCTGCCGTCGCGGCTGTGAGTAGGAGGACCGGAAGGCCGACAAGCAGCATCACGGGCCCCGCATGGTTGGCCCGCGATGACATGATATTGAGGCGTAATTTAGCAATTCACGTCCAGCCTTGCAGGAAGATCCAGCCAAACTGGGTACTGTCTCTCAGCGTCGCGGGCGCAGGTAGTTGGCGCGAGCTTGTTCAATCAGGATGATAGAGCACGGAGACCACGATCCATCAGTTTCTTACTGAGTGCAACGTTGGTGCTCGAGAGCGCTGGATGTTTGGAAGGATCTTTCGGATGCCCTGATACCGAAGGCGCCTCGCTGGTCGGCGGACGAGGGATTTGTTGAGATATTGTAATAGTAAGGTAAATCGTTTGGCGGCACAGATTGAAGTTAGCACTCTCATTGCATGTTTCGTTGCCGTCTCCATGGCAGAGCGAATTTCGTTCGCTGTAATCCAAATCCTGTCCCCGCTACCACCGAACTCTGAATGCCACTCAAAACAGCGCGCAATCGGGCACTTTTTGTTGGCCGAGTAAGGCTTGGGGCCCTGCAACAACTGCGCAGCCGCGCTGCAGAGCGTGATCGACACACCGTCACGGCCTTCAAAGCCGAAATCTGGAACATCTAGGCAAATGCCGATGATCTACTTTTCCGTGTGTCGCATGCGCGCAAATCTACCGGATCTCCATGAGGCGCAGGCGTGAAACGGCTGACGCAATGCGCTTGTAGTGCCGGATCGCGCCAACATTGGGATTGTCGCAAACCAAACGGTTTTGCAATTCTGACTCGACAAAACGGACTTTACCTCGGACCTGCCTCCACGCTCGATCAACCGACTTGCCCCAATATCCTGCTCGCTGGAAATAATCAGCGTTAGAGCATGGTCAGTGTCAGGCCACAGGCCAACACCTCGCCGGGTTCCAGGCAGACCAGACCCACCTGCGGCGCGGGCGGGTCGGCAAGCGTTGCGCCGCTGGTATGGGTCTGTGGCTCCAGGGCAAAACGCGGCAGGTCTGGCGCAGTGTGAAACATCAGCTCGCGCGTGACTGGGGCCGTGTGCATCGTCAGCTGGTAGCCGAGCTCTGGCTGTCGGATCACGGCCTGCCCGCGCCAACCCGCATAGGCATTGTTCCGCCATGACTTTGGCACCGGCGCGCCCGCCGAGAAATCCAGTTCTGGCGGCGGCGTGATGGGATCGGTTGGCAGATGATCAGGGCCCTCGAGGTAGACATGGCTCGCGTCGAATTGCAGCTCGGTTCCGGGCAGGTTCGGAAACCACGGATGCGCGCCCAGGCCTGCCGGGATGCTTTGGGCCCCCTCGTTGCGCAAGACAAGAAGGGCCAGGAAGCTCGAGCCGTCGACGCGCAGGTCCAGCTTTGCCGAGAAGGGGAAAGGGCTGCCGGCATCCGCGGCGGCGAGATGAAGTCGAACCGACCCGGCGCCCTGCATCTCGGCCTGCCAGCGGCGCTGCCAGGCGCAGCCGTGCAGGGCCAGCGGTTCGGCCGTGTTGGGCTGCAGCCGAATGTCGTGAAGCCGGTTCCCCCGTGCGCGATTGGCGAAGGGCAGCATCCAGAACAGGCCCGAGGAGAGTGCCCCCCTTGGTTCTGCAGCGCCAGGGACCAGGACCGGCTGCCATCCCGACGCGGTCCGAAACTCCATCTGCCAGATCGCGGCACCATGGTCCGGCATCAGGCCAAGCCGCAGCGTCTCGTTCTCGAGATGAATCATTCCCGGCCGGAGGCGAACGCTGTGCGGGGATGGCCCGCGACGTCGACATCAATGCGCAGCAGATTTCCTGCCATGGGCTGCGCCAGCAGATCGGCCTCGGAATAGTCCCAGGTCGATGTGGTGACGTAAAGCGAGCGGTCGACGAAGCAGCAGGAGGTCGGCAGGCGCAGGGGCAGATCGATCACCGCAAGCGTGCGGCCATCGGGCGCAAGCCGCACCACGCAGCCGCCATCCCAACGCGCATTCCACAGGCAACCTTCGGCATCCATCGCCGAGCCATCGGGTGTGCCGGGCAGATCGAGGTCGGGGCGAAAGCTGTCGATCCGCTCTCCCATCCGCCCTGTTCTCGGGTCATAGGCATAGGCGGCCAGATCGCCGGTGGCACTGTCGGCGGTATAGAGCCGGTCGCCGTCGGAGCTGAAGGCGATGGTATTGGCGATTCCGATCCCGCTTCGCAGCACCGACAGATCGCCGCCCGCGAAACTGTAAAGAGCCCCGGTCGGTGCGCCCTCGGCCATGTTCATGGTGCCAGCGATGAACCGCCCGGCGGGGTCGGTTCCGGCGTCGTTGAAGCGGTTGGTGGTGATCCCGGCCTCGGGCTGGGCCAGCCAGTCGCCGCGTCGTCCTTGAGCATCGAGCCGAGCGATACCCGTGACATAGGCCCCGATGTAGTCGCCGCTGTCGGTCGGGGCAAAGCCGGTCAGTGCCGGTTCGACGGCTTGCGTCGTCACCTCTCCCGTCGCCAGATCCAGCCGGTGCCACAGCGCGCGGCCGATATCGACCCAACGCAGCGAGCCGTCGGCAACGTCGTGCACCGGACCCTCGCCAAGAACATCCCGCGTGCTGGCGGCCACGGAAACTTTCATCTCCCGCTGGCCTCCTGCGCGATGACCCGCGCCAGATCGCGGCTGGCGATGCCCAGCAGCTCCGCCATGCGCTGTCCCGCCTCGTCGGGGCGGCGCATGCGGATGGCTTCCAGCACCTCGCCATGCATGTCGAGGGTCGCGGCAAAGTTCTCCGATGCCGAGGTGGTCAGGCGAAAGGCATTGCGCAGCGCCGTCCCGACCATCGCGCCGAAATTGATGAAGACCGGGTTATGGCTGGCGGCAAGCACGGCGAGATGGAAGGATTCATCGGCGCTGACGCTGGCCTCGATGTCCTGCGCATCGGCCCTGCACATGGCGTCGAAACTGTCCTGCATCCGCCCCAGATCCTGCCCGGTGGCACGCTCGGCGGCAAAGCGGGCGGCGGCAGGCTCGATCACCTGCCGCGCCTCGGTCAGACTGCGGGCGAAGTCGAGATCGGGCGCCAGCTCCTCACGCCAGCCCAGCAATTCGGGGTCGAGATGGTTCCACTGCGCCGGCGACAGGACGACCGTGCCCGAACGGGTCTTGCTTTCGATCAGCCCCTTGCCCGCAAGGGTGCGGATCGATTCCCGCAGCGCCGTGCGGCTGACGCCAAGCTGTTCGCCCAGTTCGGTTTCCGTCGGCAGCTTGGCCCCCGGCGGGAAGACGCCCGACAGGATCTGCTTGGCCAGTGTCGAGGTGACCAGATTGCGCGGCCGCTCGCGGAGGGGGCTGTTCGGCTTGGTCATCGTCAGCTCCTGTTCAGGCGATACTCGGCCAGAAGCACGGCGAGGATCAGCACCAGTGCCAGTGCCGTCAGGCTCTTGAAGTCACGCATGGTTTCCTCCCTTATGGCGTGTCAGTCGTGGTAGAGCGCCGAACGTCCTCCATCGATCACAATGGTCTCGGCGTTGATGAAGGGCGCTTCATCCGAGGCGAGGAAGACCGCCGTCATGGCAATCTCCTCGGGCCGGCCGATGCGACCGGGCGGATGGATCGCCATCGCCCGCTGACGCTCGGCCTCGGGATCGGGGAAACCGGCCCAATAGGTGCGGGCGATCTCGGTCTCGATATAGCCCGGCGCGATGGCGTTCACCCGGATGCCCTCGGCGGCATACTCGATCCCAAGCGCGCGCGTCAGCCCGATCAGCCCGTGCTTGGCGACGGGATAGGGAAAGGTGTGGGGAATGATCTTGAAACCGTGGGTCGAGGCGATGTTCAGGATCACCCCGGACCCTTGCTGGCGCATCCCGGGCAGGACCGCCTCGGCCATCGACCACGCGGCCTCCAGATCCAGCGCCATGCAGCGCGCCCATTCCGAGCGCGGCATGTCCAGCGGGCGGTGAAACACATTCGCACCGGCATTGTTCACCAGAACGTCCACCCGTCCGAATTCCCCCACGGTGTCTCGCACCGCTCGATGGACATCCGCCGGAACCGTCACATCACAGGGACTGAAGACGGCCCCGATCTCATCGGCCACCTGTTGGCCGGTCTCGGGATTGCGCTCGGCAATCACCACTTTCGCGCCCTCCGCCACGAAGGCGCGGGCAATCGCCTCACCGATCCCCTGGCCGGCGCCGGTGACGATGGCAACCTTGTCCTTCAGACGATCCGTCATGGCTTACCAATCCACGATGGTGCCGTCCGGAAGGACAGCGTTTGTGGCGTGCAGGATTTCCTGCTCGAACGGGTGCTTCGCGATCTCGGCCTCGTTCACCTCGATCCCGAGCCCCGGTTTTTCGGGCGGACCCCAGCGGCCCGGCTGACGTTCGATCGGCCATTCGACCACCGCGCCATACCACGGAACCGCACCCACCATTTCTTCCTGAATGATCAGGTTCGGGGTGGAGATGCCGAAATGCAGCGCGGCCACGCCCGCGATCGGCCCCAGCGGATTATGCGGCGCGACCCCTATCCCGTAGCTTTCGCACAGGGCCGCGATCTTCTTGGTCTCGGACAGCCCACCGGCATGGCAGATATCGGGCTGCGCGATATGGAAGGCGCGCTTCTTCAGCGCCTCGACAAAGTCGCGCCGCCCGACCAGTCGCTCGCCTGCGGCGATATGAACGCTCTGTGTCGCGGTCAGATGCGCCAGCCCGTCCATGTCCTCGGGCGGCAGCGGTTCCTCGACGAACATCGGCCGGCAGGGTTCAAGCGCGCGGATGAAATCCTTTGCCAGCGCGACAGAGGCCGGACGCCCGTGACAATCGACCATGATATCGACATCCGGACCGACCGCCTCGCGCAGGCCCATCATCGCATCGGCCACGCCGTCGATATCCCGGTTCGAGGCGACGTAATGCGCATAGGGGATCGAGACGACCTTGACCGCGTCATAGCCCGCCTCGACCACCGCCTGACCACGCTCGGACAAGGCGCTGCGCCCCGAGGTCTCGTAGACCGATCCCATGTCGCCCATGCCGAGATGCGTATAGGTGCGCACATGGTCGCGGACCTTGCCGCCCAGAAGCCGCCAGACCGGCTGGCCCAGTGACTTGCCGAAGATATCCCACAGCGCCATCTCGATGCCGCTGATCGCCGACATGCCGATGACGCCCATGCGCCAGAAGCCGTGCCGGGTCAGGATCTGGAAGCACTGCTCGATATCCCGCGGGTCGCGGCCCAGGATAAGCGGCGAAAGGTCGTCAATCGCCCCGACGATGGCGCGAGTTTTCCATTCCAGCGTCGCTTCGCCCCAGCCGATCAGGCCCGGCACATCCGTCTCGACCCGCACGAAAACCCAGTTCCGCATGGCGGCGTTACACACAAGCGAACTGATCCGGGTTATGCGCACGATGATTCCTCCTGATTTGTAGTATTTAAAAAATGAATCATGTGATGTCAATGGCGCTCTGATGGGCCTGCTCTTCGGCCTATCGTCCGCGCGTCACCATCTTGCGCGGCATCCCTGCGTTCATTCGCTCCGACAATGGCCCCGAGCTTGTGGGTCCTGGCTGTCCGCGACTGGATCGTCGCCGTCGGGGCGCAGACGGCCTATATCGAACCGGGATCGCCCTGGGAGAACGGGTATCGCAAGAGCTTCAACGCGCGCTTTCGCGACGAGCTGCTGAACGGGGAGGTCTTCCATAGCCTGCGCGGGGTGCAGATCCTGATCGAGGAATGGAGGAAACACTACAACACAAAACGACCACACAGCGGATTGGGCTATCGCCCACCAGTCCCAGAAGCCATCGCCCGACCAAAGACCGGTCATGCACCAACCATTCCAAATGGACCACTCAGATGGGACTGTCTGTACAAGGCCGATCTCGATTTCCCTCTGTCGGGAAGATCCAAGCGGCAACACCTATTTCGAGGTGTTCAACAGGGGCGTCAGGCAGGAGTGCCCAAGGCCTCATTGTGATCTGCTTCTTTGTCGTATGAGCGGAAATCCTGTGGGTCGATAAAAATGCCTTTACTAATGAGTTTCAACCAACCCGAAAGGTCGGATGACCCACGGACCAGGAATAGGCTGAGCCCCGATCCCACGCAGCTTTCACGCCGGCCGGACCGTCATTCGGATGCAATTGAAGCCCATCCGGGTCTGAGTCTAATGCAAGCCTCGCAGGCCCTGGGGATCAGATCTGGTAACTCCGGGCGCAGTCTCGCAGAAATGCCTTGCCCTGTTCGGTCAGCCCGGCATTTTCGACATAGTCCTCGAACTCCGCCGCTGCGTCTTCAGGATCGCCCAGGCTGGCCAGCAGACGCCTGTCACCGAAGGCCACGAACAGATGCTCGCCCGAAGGCAGCCACAGGAACAGATCGCGGTCCTTGAACTCGACGATCTGATCTTCATAGGACTGATCAAATATGGCCGCCCAGGCTGTATCGGCATTCTTCAGGACCGATATCTGCTCCTCGGCGCCAAATTCGGCATGGTAGATGGTGATGTCGGTGGGACCTGTGGCCCAGGCCAGATCGACGGCGCGCTGGAACTCCTCGCGCCCGATATAGTCTGCAAAGATCCGGGCGCCGAATCCTTGGGCGGTCACGAATTCCGGCCGCAGCATCCGTTTCGCATCCAGCGCCTGCTCGAGCAACTTCACCACCTGCTTTGCCTTTCCATGGCGACCTGCAATTCAGGGATCATCATATCAAGGATCATAGCGGATCTCGGTGCCTCTATTGCTGGTAGGATTGCGCATTTCCAAGGTCGGGCGCCCGTCCGAGCTGCCCGGGCGAACGGTGACGCGCGTTCCGTCGGATAGTGTGCCGGTGCGGCCCGCACCGTATTGCGTGTTGATATTGCGCACGTTTTCGGGGCCAAGCGAGTCGAAGTCGCGGTCGGCCTGTCCCATGCCGCCGGTCTTCCGGCCATGTCGTGTTCGACCCTTGGTTTGCTGTGAAACATTGGCCTCGTCTTCAAGTTCCTGGCGTGTCCTGCGGCAACTCCCGACGCATTGGCTGCGATTGCGATTGCCGTTGCCGGACTGGTTCGCCCGGTTTCCAGCCGATCCTGGCCTTGCCGGCGGCTTCTTGCCTCTCAGCAGGCGCTGCAGGATGAGCTTGATCAGCCGCCCCACGGTCAGACCGCCTTTTCCAGATCATCAATGAGATCGTCGATCGCGTCGTCCGGGTGTTTGCCGCTGCCGCGGAACGCGCGCCGCGCCACGTCGCCGTTTCCCGCCTCGCCGCCCGTGATCGACATCAGGTAGGCCCATTTCATATGCGCTCTCTCGGATTGCAGGCCGATGCTGTCGCCCGAGGCCTCGTAGTCCAGCACCTGCCGATACAGGAACTCATCGGGCAAGTCTCCGGTGCCGCCCGGATCGACCTCGCGCAGGTAGGTCATGACCTTCCGGCGCGATCCGGCCATCCGCAGCGCCTCCATCTTCCTGATCGTCGCGGGTGTCAGCCGCAGCGGCCCTTTGGGTGCCTGCGGAAGAGCTGACGGCCTGTCGATGATCCGGCGCGTGGCCGCCCATTCCCAATCCGGGGCGTGGACGATTTGCAGGCAGGGACCGAACAGCCTTGACAGTTGCGGTGGCTCCAGTGCCGGTATGACCTGCGCCAGCGCATTGGCATCGGCATGGCGAAAGATCACCAGTTCGAACTGCTCGTCCGGCGCGGGCAGGGGGATCTCGTCTGCACCCGCAGCAGCATCCGACAGGTCCGAGCGGCCATCGGCGCCGTCCTCCCCCGCCGGCACCAGCATCTTGTTCAGCCGGCGGAGGTGACCGTACAGCAGATCCTCGGTCAGAGTCTCGGTCCCGACCCAGAAGACCAGTCCCGGACAGTCCCCGACCAGCCGCAAAATCGCATCCAGCCGGGCGATGATCGCACGCCGGTCGGTCACATCGTCCACTGGCAGCATCCCGCCCCCGGTCGGATCGCCCGCCTCGAGGGCAGCCTGCATCCGGCTGGCCAGCGCTTCCGCGGTCAGATTGCCGTCGCCTGCCCCGGTGGTCCAATCGGGTGCCGTGTCGTCCGTCATCGCAAAGCCGTCGCGATAGGGATTGATGATCCATGGGCCGCCCAGCACGATCGTCGGGTCGCCGTCATGGCGGTAGAGCGGGCGATGGCTCAGCCCCGCCGCCCGGCAACGCGCCGGCAGGTCGACCTGAAAGGCCCCGTCGATCACCGCGAAGACGCGGGTATCGGGTGCCAGCACCAGCTGGGTCAGGTGAACCAACAGGTCGCGGCGCGGCGTCCTGGCCAGATCATCCGCTCCCACGCTCATCCGCGCATGGCAGGCGACGCTTGCCGGGCTTGCGCGACCTGGCATTCGGTGCCTCCGATCGCGACCCCCAATCCGGCAGCCAGGTTGACGCCGCGATCGTCGATGAACACATCGCCCGATCCGCTTTGCGCCGCGCCACCGCAGCCGATGCTGTCTCCGCGGCGCCCGGCGGGCTTGCCGTTGATGAACACCGTCGGAGAGCCTGCGGACATGGCGCGGGTATGCGGCGGCGCATGGCCGGCAACGCAGGCATGGGGCGCGTAGCTATCGCCCACACGCATCGCCGCGCGCCCGTTCACATTCACATCCGGGCTGCCGCCCGTCGCCGGAGTCGGTGGAAAATGGCAGGCATGGCCCGAGCCGATGTCACCTTTCCGATGCGCTGCAGGCATGGTTGGAGGCCCTCTTAAATGATGGTGGCAGGCAATCGATACGAGACCTAACCGAACTGATGCGTGACCGGTGCCGGCACCTGCCACTCGCTGCTGCCCTCATCAAATCCCGTTCCCGGCGCGACGATACGAGCTTCGACGACATAGGGTCCCGGCTTTAGAAAGCGGGCCGCCTTGTTTGCGCTGTCCGCGGCGTCTTTCAGGGCCTTCAGAATCTCCCCATATGCCTCGGTTCCAGGCGGAATCTTGTCCATAAGCGCGCCTATAGGATCCGGGGCCTCCGGTCTTTCGGCGAGCCAATAGCACATCCAGACCTGGATCTCGTCGTTCTCGGTTGGTCCGAATGCCGATACTCTGAAGTAGCTAGGTAAGCCCGTTCTTGATGCCCCGACAAAGAAGCTGCTGACGGTCATCTCGTACGACGCATTTGGATAGTAAACGTGCAGTACACCAGCAGGATAGGGCAGCCCAACGACCGGTCCCCTGACTGCCAGTTGGATTTCACGTGTGCTGTTGATTCCAGCGAACATGCCACCAATAGGCTTGTAAACAAAGTCGCGCCTATGTGCCCCATCTGCGGTTGGAGGATTGTGAACCTTATCGTTCAGATACTCGTCCCAGCCTTCTGGTGTCGAAAAATCATAGTCACTCTTCGAGTAGTACTCTTTCGCGGCGCCCTGCAGCTGCTCGGTCAGATCGGATACGTTCTCAGGAAGAGTCGCCCAGCCATCCTGCATCACTCATTCTCCTGGCTAGCACCGGAATCTCCCAAGATCCGTTGATAATCACCTTCCGACATGCGCCCCAATTGAACCAGTCTGTCACCATATCTTCGGATAGCCACAAGATCGGTCGAACTTACCGCCGACAGTCCCGGCAACTGCGCAAGCAGGCTATCGCAATTCTGTGCAGCAGCGAACCCCACGGAGAAGATTGCATTATACTGGACGGTTTCCGAGCAGCGGGCATCCAGTATTCCCGACTCGCGCATCGTTTGAAGAACTGCCGGTGTTTCGGGCTTGCCGACACCGAGCCGACACTCTTTCATCCAGGCCTCGATTTTGTCCGGGGAGGTGTGAAAGGCGCTTTTCGCCGCCTGCACCTCATCGGGCATACACAGAGTTGAAGGAACTGCGCCGCATTCGCCGTCATCGCAGGCCGCCGCATCAGCTATCCCAAAGATCGGCTGATACCGGGATGCAAGACCGGGAACGTAATGCTGCCACGACTGTAGCAAGGGCAGAGTGTCGTCATACCCAACGCCAAGAAAATGCACCGCTTGCTGCAGCTGCAATTGGCCCTCAGCAGATTGTTCGTCGAAAGTCTGATCGACCTGATCCAATACGCGCTGGAAGATGCGATGATCCAGATAGAGCGGGCGCAACCCTGCCGCGTGATAGGTCCCGATGGCCCGCGACAGATAGGTTGACCTGGAATCCCTGAAATACTCCAATATGCTGTTTTCAATCAGAATATCAGCAAACATGTCCCCATGTTTATCGAGATTTTCAGTTGCGCAGTGCTCATCCAGCGTCGTCAGGAAGTCCACCGCGCGGGAGTTCTCGCCCAGCATGGCTTCTTCCGAAAGCTCTTGGAAGAAGTCCGGGCAATCTTCGGTTGACCCGGCAATAGACGCTGTCGGAAGAAGCAGGGTTGTTGCAAACAGGACTATCCTGATTTTCATTCGGTTTTTCTGCTTGTTCAATTTAAATCAATCCGCTTCTTTCCGTTAACGATGACATGAACTCCATCGATAGAGACCGTGCCGTCCGGCTGCATCGTGAATCGAGATTTTCCGCACCGAATTTCAAACCCTTTGCGAGCATAGATCAGACGGGAGCCATCGGTTCGCTCAGAGTGGTCACCTCGGGTCACGTCAACCCGGTTTCGGCCGACTCCCAGCATAAGATCTTGTCCCGTTTGCGTCGACTTGCTGGCACCCACGATCTCGCTGCTGGTTGTTGCCACAGCTTCGCTTTTACGGCCACCGATGTCGAAGGTCAGATCGCCGTCGTTGCCGGACTGCATGTGATGAATCGCTGATTGGTTCATGGTCATCTGGCCGGCAAGATTTCTTTGGAACTTCACCCGCTTCTGCTTTGCCAGATTTGTCTGCAAGCTGTCGGTTCCAACCCGCAGCGTATAGCTGTTCCCGATATACTCCTCGAACCGCCCTCCGACCTCGGAAAATTTGTTCTTGCCGGTCGAGAAGATGGCGACCTCGTCCACGCGCTGCAGCAGATCATTCTCGACATGTACTTCCTGATCGCGTTCGGCATGGAGATAGATCTTTTCCTGCCCAAGCTCATCCTCGAAGCTCAGCTCGTTGAAGCCCTCGCCCCGATGGGTCTTCGAGCGCCAGACCGCCTTGGTCTTGTGCACCGGCAGCGGATAGGGCGCATCGTTCTTGCCGTTGAAGACATTGCCTGTCACCAGCGGCTTGTCAGGATCACCCTCGAGGAACTCGACCACCACCTCCATGCCAATGCGGGGAATGACCATGCCGCCCCAGCCCGCACCGGCCCAGTTTTGTGACACCCGGCAGCGCATCGAATATGTCCCGGTCAGATCCCAGTGGAACCGCACCAATATTCGCCCGTATTCGTCGCAATCGATCTCGCCCTCGCCCACCACCATCGCCGTCTGCGGGCCCTGCACGATGGCGGGCGGCGTGCGCCGGGGCGGGACCATCGGCGCGGTGTCGGGCATCAATGTGTAGCTGCCGGTAAAGGCATAGCCATCGCTGCCCGGCCCGCCCGAGCCATAGGCCTCGCTGACGAAATGATGGCTGGCCGAGAGGCAGAGATAGCTTTCCCCGGTCCCCGGCACGGTGTCGCCCGAGAGCGTCAGCCGCATCCCCGCGCCAAGCGCGACGCAATCCCCGACCGCCCGGTTCCTGCGGTCCGCCCCGCGCTCCTGCTCGGTCCGGAGGCCAGCAACCAGCTTGCCCACCGGCTGCGCCAGGTAGTCACCCGGATAGTCGAAGCTTTCGATCCGGCCCTGCGGATGGGTGGCATCGCCGGTCCGGTCCGTCTCCATCGCGGCGGTCGGGGTCTTGAAATTGTAATCGGTCAGCCGGATCGCCCCGGTGGTCAGGTTGCGCTCGGGCGCCCAGTCCCAGAAATGCTCCTGCTCATAGTGGTGGTGACCGTCATAGCGCTTGAACGGGCGATCGCCGATGGTCTCATGGCTCAGCGCGTCATCGGTCAGGACCAGCGTATGGCTGCCCACCGCATGGCGGAAATGGAAACTGATGCCGGCACGCTCCATCTGGCGGCGGGCAAAATCGAGGTCGCTCTCGCGGTATTGGACGGTGTATTCCAGCACCGGGTAGTCACGCGTCAGCTTCATCTCCAGCGCCGGATCGCCCAGCCCCGCATATTCCCCAAAGAGTTCCTGCAGAATCTGGACCGCGGTCTTGTCGTGGAAAATGCGCTGGTTCCGCCGCCGCCCGGCCAGCCAGAACCACGGGCGCAGAGTCAGGTCATAGCGATGCCCGTTCTCGCCGACGCCGGCCCACCGGGCCGAGGTGACGATGCCATCGAAGGCGCGCATCTGGTCATGCGCCTCGATCTCGACGCTCGCATGGGTGCCGATGAGGGCGTCGAAATCCAGGTCGTCGCGAATGGCCAGCGCCTCGACGCGGTAGTCGAAGAGATCGTTCAGATGGTCGGAGCCGTCAAAGCGCAGCAGGCTGAGCGTATCGGCACCAAGCGCGGTGGTCAGGCGGCCAAGGCGCTCGGATTGCTTGAAGGGGGCGTTCAAAAAGGGCCTCCGGGGAACTGAAAACAACAGGTGAATCAAACTATAGCTTGCACAAGCGTCAATGAACAGACGACCTGTCCGCGATCCTCTTTCAACAGCACATCCCGGCTGGGTCGAAGTGAATAGCCCGTGATTCATGGTCGCCTTCTTCGCTAACTTTGAGACAAGGAGGCCATGATGGGCACAGGCAATTTCACGGATGAGTTCAAGCGCGATGCTATGGTACAGATCACGGAGCGGCGCTACCCGGCCAAGTGGGTTTTGGAGCGGCTCGGGGTGAGCACGCATTTGCTCTATGCTTGGAAGCGCAAGCTCGCGAAGGCAGTGTCGGGTGACACGGAGAAGGATGCCGAGAACTGTCGGCTGAAGCGCGCGCTGGTTCGGGTGACTGAGCAGCGTGACATACTAAGGAAGGGGGCCGCGTACTTCGCGCAGCATGCAAAGTGAAGTGCACGTTCATCAGAGCGCATCGCGACCAGTTTCGTATTCGCGCCAAGTGCCGAGTGTTGCCGGTCCATTTCTCCAGCTTCTCTGTAGGGCTTAAGGAGCCGTTAAGCCGCCGCGCGGAGGAGGATATGCACCAAACTGCGTTGATCCGGCAGGCTTGGACCGAGAGCGGCAGGATCTATGGCTATCGCAAGCTGGCGGACGATCTGTAGGAACCTTCTCTAGGCTTAGCTGCCCGGCGGTCTACCTCGGGGAAACCCCTTTGCGTAATTCGTGAAGTTCCGGCGCACGATAGCAGCCTGTGTCGGGTCGATCTGCTGGTCATCCCGGATGGGTTCGCCAGCGGCGTTGAGCTTGACGACGGCCTTGTAGACATAGGTCAGGCCGCCGGCGGATTTTCCGGCCAGAGCGCGTCCCTTGAGGCCATATGGCTTTCACCTAGCGCCGCCGTCGCCTCGTCAAATGCTGCAGGGCTATGCAGGACATTGGCCAGCAGCATGGCGCCTTCCAGCGTTGCAATTACCTGCGCCGCCTTTTCGGTCGTCAGTCCCCGTGCGGTCATCTGTGCCAGCCCGGCCTCGAAGAAGCCCCGCGCCTCGCTCAAGACCTCGTCCGGCAAGGCACAGGCAGCCGCGCCGAGTATGCCGCAGAGGCACATCCCGCCATCGCCCTCCAGCGCCCGGCGAAAGCCCGCCTTCCACGCCGTCACCACATCGTTTCCTGCGTCGATATCGCCTTCGACCGCTACAAGGAATCGATCCTTGTAGCGACGGGCGACGGCCGCGGCGAGGTTCTCCTTGGTCGGAAAGTGATAATGCACGCTGGCGCTTTTGACCCCCACATCTGTAGCCAGTTCACGAAAGCTGAAGCCGGTATAGCCGCCTGCGCGGATCCGCGCTTCGGCGGCATCCATGATGGCTTCGGTGGTATCGCTCATGATCGGCCCTCTCTCTATCACCTGATAGATAGGGCTTGCGTCATCGATCCGCAATGGCTATGAGATATCTACCTACTGATAGATAGATGGAGAATCAGCATGCGCTTCGCGGGTAAAGTCGTCGCAATCACCGGCGGCGGCTCGGGTATCGGCAAGGAAACGGCTGCGCGCTTTGTGGCCGAAGGGGCCTCGGTCGTCATCAACGGCCGCGATCTGGCCAAGCTTAAGGCTGCCGCAAGAGAGATCGACCCGAGCGGCGCGAAGGTGGCGGTGTCGGCGGGCGATATCGCCGACCCGGCAACAGGTACGGCGCTGGTCGACCTCGCGGTCGCGCGCTTTGGCGGACTGGATGTGTTGGTCAACAATGCGGGCGTGTTCAATCCCAAACCCTTCCTCGAGCTGACCGAGGCGGATTACGACTGGTATCTGGACACGATCCTGAAGGGCAAGTTTTTCACTGCACAGGCGGCGGCCAAGGCGATGAAGGACAAGGGTGGCGCCATCGTGCAGACCGGATCGATGTGGGCGATTCAGGCGATCGGGGCCACGCCATCGGCGGCCTATTCGGCGGCGAATGCCGGGGTCCATGCCATGGTGCGCAACCTGGCCATCGAACTCGCACCGCTGAAAATCCGCATCAACGCCGTCGCCCCGGCTGTGGTCGAGACGCCGGTCTACAATACCTTCCTGACCGATGCGCAGGTGGCCGACGTCTTGCCGAGCTTCGATGCGTTCCATCCGCTTGGCCGCAACGGTCAGCCGCGCGATGTGGCCGAGGCGATCCTTTTCCTTGCCTCGGATCAGGCGTCGTGGATCACCGGCACGGTGCTGCCCGTCGATGGCGGCGTCACCGCCGGACGGCAGTAAACGAATAGGGCGGCGGCGAAGGCGCTGCCGCCCGCAACCCACCGGAGGCGACATGTCGGCACAGGTATTGGTCATTGGTGGCGGGCTTGCGGGCCTGACCGCCGCGCGGGCCCTGCATCGGGCCGGGATCGGCGTTCAGCTGATCGAGGCGCGGGGGCGGCTTGGCGGGCGCATCCTGTCGGTCGCTGAAACCGGCGAAGGTCCGTTCGACCTTGGTCCGTCCTGGTTCTGGCCGGACTTGCAGCCAGACTTCGCGCGCTTCGTGCAAGCGTTGGGCGTGGCCTGCTTCCCGCAGGCAGATGCGGGCGATCTCATGTTCCAGCGGGGTCCGGGCGCCGTGCAACGCTATCCGGGCATGTATCAGGAGCCTGCCTCGATGCGGATGGTGGGGGGCACGGCCTCGCTCATCTCTGCTCTGGCGCGCGATCTTCCACCCGGCACGGTCCGACTGAACGCCCAGGTTACGCATCTGACGCTGACCGCAACAGGCGTCGATGTCACCATCGACGGCGGCCAGGTCCTGTCGGCCCCGCAGGTGCTGCTGGCCTTACCCCCGCGCCTGTTGGCGGCGCAGGTTACCTTTGATCCACCGATGCCCGTGCCTGTCACCCGACTTTGGCAAACCACGCCCACCTGGATGGCCCCACATGCCAAGTTTGTGGCGGTCTATGATCGGGCATTCTGGCGCGATGCCGGGCTGTCGGGCGCGGCCCGCAGCCAGACCGGCCCGCTGGCCGAAATCCATGATGCGACCACCGCCGCGGGGCAGGCGGCCCTTTTCGGATTTGTCGGTCTTCCCGCCGAGGTCCGGGCACGCGCAGGCGAGGCTGCAGTCATCGCGGCCTGCCTGCGGCAGCTTGGGCAACTCTTTGGTCCCAAGGCGGCCGAGGTCAGCGCCACGCATTACAAGCACTGGGCCGCCGATCCCTTGACGGCGACGCCCGACGATCTGACCGCAGGCGACCATCCATCGCCGATCCTGCGCCCATGGGTCGAGGGCGACTGGCAGCATCGCCTGACCCTGATCGGGTCCGAGACCAGCCGCAGCGCGCCCGGCTATCTGGCCGGCGCCCATGAAGCCGCCGAAGGCGGGGTCGCCACCCTGTTGGCCCGCCGTGTATCCCAATTCGTCCGAAAGGAAACGCCATGCGCCTGAATGCCGATCTGAATGAGCCTGTCATTGTCCATGCCGCAAAGCTCAATTGGGTCCCCAGCCCCGCAGCCGGGGTAGACCGCCGGATGCTCTATCGCGAGGGGGCCGAGGTTGCCCGCGCCACCTCGATCGTGCGCTATGCGCCGAACAGCGCCTTCCCCGAGCATGTTCACAGCGGCGGTGAAGAAATCCTGGTTCTGGACGGCACCTTCCAGGATGAGCATGGCGACTATCCCGCCGGTTCGTATTTCCGCAACCCGCCCGGCACAGCACATAGCCCCGCTGCCGCTGAGGGCTGCACCATTTTCGTGCGCCTTTGGCAGTATCGCAGCGGCGATGACGTGCAGGTGAACTGCCAGCCCGGCGAGGGCACGGCCCTCTCACCCCGCCCCGGCGCCAAGGCCGCGCGTCTCTTGTTCGAGGATGCCGCCGAGCGTGTCTGGATCGAGGAGTGGTCGCCGGGCACCAGCCTGACCATCGAGAACCAGCAAGGGTTGGAGTTCCTTGTCACCGACGGCAATGCGCTGATCAATGGCGAGAATTGCGTCGCCCAGAGCTGGGGCCGACTGCCTGCCGGCCAGGTGCTCGAGGCGACGGTCGGCCAGGCGGGTGCGCAGGTCTGGCTGAAGGCGGCACCGCTGCAACATGCGGATATCCTCAAGATGCCGGGTTAGGCGCTGCGACGGGGACAGATCACAATGTGGGCCCGGCACGCGAAATGAATGTGAGTCTGGGCGTGTTCGATTCTGCTATCGCCTTTGCGGTTACTATCAACCGGCTGGTGGAAAGGTGGCGATAAAGTTGGTGTGATTGGAAAGGTAGCTTCCAAGCAGAACAGTGGTCAAATCCTGTCCCCGCAACCAACGAAATCTGAATACCGGACAAAGCAGCACCCATCAGGGCGCTTTTTGTTGTCCGCCAGAGGCTTGGGGACCTTGCAGCAGCTGCGCCGCAAAGCGTGATCGACACACCGTCACGGCCTTCAAACGTGGCTCATCGTTAGTCATTTCGAGGGGCCGATAGCCGCGGCTCATCGTCTCTGCTCCCGACCAGACACCCCTTCCTAAATTCGGCGCAGTGTTGCCTGGGCCACCACTGGCCCGGTAGCAACCCCACCCGGTGCGCCGCCGGCGGGTTCGTCGGTGATGGCCAGGGTGGCATTGGCGACCAGCATCCGCAGCTCTTCGGGGATCGGCATCGCCGCATGACCCGCATGCGGCATGACCCCGAGCGAGATGGGCGCGGCATCGCCCTGGATCAGCCACAATTCGAAATCGCGGCCCGCTGCCGGGGGCTGGCCCGCGACCGAGACGCGCATCTCGCCATCGGTTTCGTCGTAAAGCGCGGTCAGGCGGACGCTGCTGTCGGCCGAGACCATGTCCGAGACCCAGAGCCGGCGATCCGGGGGCTCGCCCGGCTGACCCGCCCAGAGCAGGACCAGAAGCAGCGCCGAGGCGCAGGCCGAGCCGAGGGCAAGCCATTGCCACAGCCGCAGCGCTGCCGATGGCCGTGCCTCGCCGGCCTGCGGTAAGCTGCGTCTTTCGATCCGCTCCCAGACATGGGCGGGGGGGCTGACCGGCCGGACCTCTTCGGCCATCGGATCGAAATGCGTCTCCCACCGCAGGACCTCGCGGGCCAGCGCGGGTTCCGTCAGCAGACGCAGGCGGAAGGCTTCGCGTTCGGCCAGCGGCAGGGTACCCACCACATATTCGCCGGCGGTGGCGATGTCGCGGGGATCGGGATCAACGGAATGGGGGGTATCGTCGGTCATCGCGTCAGACACTCCCTCAGTTTGATCAGGCTGCGTCTGAGCCAGCTGCGCATGCTGTTGAGGGGCAGATCGAACCGTTCGGCCAGCTCGAGATAGCTTTCGCCCTCGACATAGGCGAGGCGGACGGCGCGGGCCTTGTCGGGATCAAGCTCGGCAAGGCAGGCCTCGATCCGCTGGCCCTCGGCGCGCATCACGGCCGTCGCCTCGGGGCCGGGGCGGTCGTCGGCGATGTGCTTTGCCGCGTCCAGATCGCCGCCGCCTGGCTTGCGCCTGCGCAGCATGTCGATGGCCATGTTGCGCGTCACCGCGTTCAGCCAGGCATGGGGGCTCGCCACCTGCGGGGTGTAGCGGTCGGCATTGTGCCAGATCTTGACGAACACCTCCTGCAAGGCATCTTCCGCCTCTTGTTGATCCTTGAGGATACGCAGGCAGAGGCCGAAGAGTTTCGGGGAGACCTGCCGATAAAGCTGCCGGAACGCTGCCCGGTCCCTCAGGGCGATCCGCGCCAGCAGGTGCTCCAGCTCTGCTGTATCGGCGGTCATCCATCGCTCCGGTCTGATCGAGGGTAAGATGCCGCAGCGCGGATCAGGCCGCAAGCCGTCGCGGTGCTTCACGAAAGCGTGATCACTGCAACCAACCGGGCCGGTTCCGGCGTATCTCATCAAAGGCTTGGAAAGGGACGAGATGGACGATCCGAACGGCGCGACGGCAGAGTGCGCCCCTGCATCCTGTCCGAAACCCGAAGTGCGGGGGTAATGCGTGCACGCGCCGGAACGACACCGCATCGCGATCATTGGCAGCGGCATTTCGGGTCTGGGGGCCGCATGGCTTCTGGATCCGCATCACGATATCACCCTGTTCGAGCGCGAGCCGCGCGTCGGTGGGCACGCACGCACCGTCCGGGCCGAAGGGGTGGAGGTCGATACCGGCTTTATCGTTTGCAACCGGCGGACCTATCCACTGTTCGTGCCGCTGATGCAGCATCTGGGCGTGGCGCTGGAACCTAGCGACATGTCCTTCTCGGCCAGCTTCGACGGCGGGCGCTATGAATATGGCACCTTCTCGACACGGGCGATGTTCGCGCAGCCCTTGTGCCTGGTGGATGCGGGGCATTGGCGGTTGATCCGGGATATCCTGCGCTTTTTCCGCCATGCACCCGGCCATCACGCGCATCAGGGCAGCATCGGCGACCTGATCGGGTCCCTGCGGCTGGGTAGCGAGTTCCGCGACCGCTTCCTGCTGCCGATCTCGGGGGCGATCTGGTCGACGCCGACCGCCGACATGATGCAGTTCCCGGCCAGCGCCTTCGTCCGGTTCTTTGACAATCACGGGCTGTTATCGGTGAACGGACAGCCGCAATGGCTGACGGTCAGCGGCGGCTCGCAATCCTATGTCAGCGCGATCCTGTCGCGCCTCAGGGGCGATCTGCGGCTGTTCTGTCCGGTCCGTTCGGTGCGACGCGAGGCCGAGGGCGTCACCGTGACCAGCCCGCAGGGGGACGAGCGCTTCGACCGGGTGATCTTTGCCACCCATGCGCCACAGGCGCTGGCGATGCTGGAACGCCCGGACCCGGAGGAGGTCGCCATCCTTGGCGCGCTGCGCACGCAGGCCAACCGGATGGTGCTGCATTCTGATCCCCGGCTTATGCCGCGGCGGCGCGCGGCCTGGGCCTCGTGGAACTATGTCACCCGTGGCGCGATCCCGGCCACGGATCGGCCGATCAGCCTGTCCTACTGGATGAACCGGCTGCAGAACCTGACCACGCCGCGCCCGCTGATCGTGACGCTGAACCCCGAGATCGAGCCGATGCGGGTCCATGACGAGGCCAGTTTCGCGCATCCGCAATTCGACGCCGCCGCGATTGCCGCGCAGGGGCGGCTGGACAGCATCCAGGGGCGCGGCGGAGTGCATTACGCCGGCGCATGGACCCGCTATGGCTTTCACGAGGATGGCTTGCTGTCAGCCCTGCGCGTGGCGCAGGCGCTGGGGATCGACTGGCCCCTGGGACCCGATCCCTGGGCCCTGCCGAAACAGGTCGCCGCATGAGCGTCGATCTGTGGGAAGGTGCATTGATCGATGCCGCGATCTGGCACGCCCGTGCGGGCGATGTGGCGCGTCAGTTCAGCTATCACGCGCTTTATGCGGCGTTGCCGGTCGATGCGCTGGAGGATGGCCGCCTGCCGCTGTGCCCCGACCGTCCGGGTCTGTGGCGGCTCCGGCGGCGGGACTACGGGGCGCGCGACGGCAGCGCGCTGTCGGCGTTCATCCGGGCGCAACTGGCGCCGGTGGGCTTGGGCCATTGCATGAGCACGCTGGTGACGATGCCGCGCGGGCTTATCCATGGCTTCAACCCGGTCAGCTTTTGGCTGGCGCGCGACGAGGCCGGCCTGCGCGCGGTGCTGGCCGAGGTCTCGAATACCTTCGGTGAAAGCCACCTTTACCTCTGCCGCCATGCCGACAACCGGGTTATCACCCGCAGCGACCGGCTAACCGGCGAGAAGCTGTTCCATGTCTCGCCCTTCTTGCCGCGCGAGGGGTGCTATGTCTTTCGCTTCGATGCCGGGCCGGGGCGGTTCGGGGCCTGGGTCGACTGGTTCGGCGCGGGCGGGGGGCTGCGGCTGCAGACCTCGATGGTGGGGCCTGCGCGCGCCCTGACACGCGCCAGCCTGCGCCGCGCTGCGCTGTCGCATCCCCTGCAGCCGCTGCGCGTCAGCGGGCTGATCCATTGGCAGGCGGCGAAGATGGCGTCGCGCGGCATCCGTTATCGCCAGAAGCCACCGCAACTTGCCCTGCGCGCGTCGCAGGCCAGCACCCCGGAGAATGACGATGTTTGACCAGCGCATCCGGTCGCAGTTCCTGCGCAGCCTCGACGGCATCCGCGCCGGCCAGCTGCGCCTGACCACGCCCGACGGTGCCGAGCGGGTCTTTGCCGGCGCAGTGCAGGGGCCGGCTGCAGCCCTGACCATCCATGACTGGCGCATGGTGCCGGCGCTGGCGGCCAAGGGCGATATCGGGCTGACCGAGGCCTATCGAGACGGCTGGTGCGACACGCCCGACCTGACCGCGCTGCTGACCTTCGGCCTGATGAACGAAGACGCGCTGGAGCATTACATCTACGGCAAGCCCCTGCAGGCGCTGGCCTTGCGCTTGCTTTACCTGCTGAACCGCAACACGAGGTCGGGATCACGGCGCAATATCGCGGCCCATTACGATCTGGGCAATGAGTTCTATGGGCTGTGGCTCGATGAGACGATGACCTATTCCTCGGCGCTCTTTGCCGCAGGCGACGACCTGGCGGCGGCGCAGCATCGCAAATATGACCGGATCATCGACGGCTTGTCGGGCCGGTCCGGACGGCTGCTGGAAATCGGCTGCGGCTGGGGCGGCTTTGCCGAGCGCGCGCTGGAGCGCGGTGATTTCGCGCCCAAGGGGCTGACGCTCTCGGCCGAACAGGCCGCCTATGCCCGCGCGCGGCTGGGGCAGGGGGCCGAGATCGCTCTGCAGGATTACCGCGACGAGAAGTGCCGCTTTGAACACATCGTCTCGATCGAGATGTTCGAGGCGGTGGGTGAGAGGTTCTGGCCGGTCTATTTTGGCAAGCTGGCCGATGCGCTGACCCGGCAGGGCCGCGCGATGATCCAGACCATCACCGTCGCCGATCCCTATTTCGACCGCTACCGCAGCGGCGGCGACATGATCCGCAGCTTCATCTTTCCCGGCGGCATGTTGCCCTCGCCCCTGCGGTTCCAGTCCGAGGCCGAACGCGCCGGGCTGCGCGTCGATGATGCCTTCGGCTTTGGCCGCGACTATGCCCGCACGCTTGCCCATTGGCTGGACCGCTTCGAGGCGCGTTATACCGAGGTGCGGGCGATGGGATTCGACGAGGCCTTCATCCGCGTCTGGCGGTTCTACCTGTCAGCCTGCATCGCCTCTTTCTCCGTCGGGCGGACGGATGTGCTGCAATACCGGCTGGCCCATGCGTGAGGCCGTCTGATGAGCGAGCGCATCTGGATCATGGGCGCATCCGAGGGCATCGGTGCGGCGCTGGCCCGAGCATGGGCTACGCGCGGGGCGCGGCTGATCCTGTCGGCACGCTCGGATGACCGGCTGGCGGAACTGGCTGCAGCCTTGGGCGGGGCCGAGGTCCTGCCCTGCGACGTGACCGACCGCGAAAGCCTGGCGCGAGCGGCCAGCCAGATCGCCGCGGGCGGGCCGCTCGACAGGGCGGTGACGCTCGCCGCGCTTTATGATCCGGGCAAGGTGATGCAGATCGACCCGGATCGCGCCGGTCAGATCGTGACGGTCAACCTGACCGGCTGTTTCAATTTCGCCCGCGCGGCGGTCCCCTTGCTGCGACCGGGTGGCCAGCTGGCCTTGACCGGCTCGGTCGCGGGCTATGTCGGGCTTCCGCAGGGCCAGATCTATTCTGCAACCAAGGCGGGGGTCATCAATCTGGCCGAAAGCCTGCGGTCCGAACTGGTGCCCGGTGTGGATGTCAGGCTGATCAGCCCCGGCTTCGTCGCCACCCGGCTGACCGAGAAGAACGAGTTCGACATGCCCGCGCTGATGCAGCCCGAGGAGGCCGCGCAGGCAATCCTCCACGGCCTCGACCGGCGCGGCTTCGAGGCGCATTTCCCGCGCCGGCTGACCCTGCCGCTGAAACTGCTGCGCGCCTTGCCCTATGGGTTGGCGCTGCGTCTGACCAAGAGACTGGTGAGAGAATGACCCGATACCTGCCCCATCTGACGCTGCTCTTCGCCATCCTCTTCGCCCTGTCGCCCTTGGCCAGTGACGGCTTCAATGGCTTTACCCCGGACCAGTTTCCCGTGGTTCAGGACCGCTGGCCGGTGCAGCCTGCTGGCTGGGCCTTCTCGATCTGGGGAGTGATCTACCTGTGGCTGATCGCGGCCAGTGCCTGGGGCCTGTGGAAGGCACCGGCGGATGCGGGTTGGCAGGCGATGCGCTCGCCGCTGCTCATAAGCCTGGTCGTCGGAACGTTCTGGATCGCCGCCGCCAATGCCGCGCCGGTTCTGGCCACGGTGATGATCGTGGTCATGGCCGTGGCAGGGGTCATGGCCTTCCTGCGTGCGGGGCCGTCTGATCCGGTCTGGCAGGTAGGTCCGGTTGGGCTCTACGCGGGCTGGCTGACGGCGGCGACGGGCGTGGCGATTGCCGTGCTGCTCAGCGGCTATGGACTCCTGTCGGCGGGGCCGGCGGCGGTCGTGCTGATCCTCGCGGTGCTTGCCGTGGCGCTCTGGGTGCAGGCGCGACGGCCCGCGGCGCCAAGCTATGCTGTGGCCGTTGGCTGGGCGCTGGTCGGCATCGTCGCGTCCAATTGGGGGACCGAAACGCGCAATATCGCCCTGCTGGCCGGCGTCGGGATCGGACTGCTGGCGGCGCAGGGCCTGCTAAACGCGCGCCGGGGCTGATCCGCCCGCCTCACCACGCGATCCGCTTGCCCTTCCAGTCCCAGAACGTCCCGGTGTCATCGGGTGTAAGCCGGTCCATCACCGCTAGAAGGGCCTTGGCGGACTCGTCTGGCGAGATCGTCGGATGGCGGTCGGCATAGGCTGCGGACAGCCGCGTGGCCACCGTTCCGGGATGCAGGGCGACGACGATATGCTGTTTCTGCTTGCGGGCAATCTCGATGGCCGCGGTGCGGATGATCTGGTTCTGCGCCGTCTTGGCGGCCCGATAGCTGATCCAGCCGCCAAGGCCGTTGTCGCCGATCGACCCCACGCGCGCGGAAAGCGAGGCGAAGACCGCGCGCTGGCCTCTAGCCATCAGAGGGCTGAAATGGCGCAGCAGCAGGGCCACCCCCGTCGCGTTCAGCGCGAAGTGCTGCGCCATGGCATGGGCATCGATCGCGGCGATGGTCGTTTCGGGCGCATGACCGTCGATCACCAGCGCGCCGGTGGCATTGAATATCAGATCAAAGCGGCGATCCGCCAGCATCGCGGCCGCGCTTGCCACGCTGGCCTGATCGGTCAGATCCAGACTATCGCGGCGCGACAGCCCTGTCACCTCCACACCGTCCTGCCGCAGCGCCTCGGTCATTGCCGCGCCGATGCCGCCACTGTCGCCAATGACCAGCGCTCTCATGCCAGCCAGCGGGTGACGGTGATGCCCACCCAGGCCGAGAATCCGGTCAAGAAGCCGCCCCAGAGCGTGTCGGTAACGACCTGCTGCATCGACCAGTCGCGCAGGGTGGCGTAATTGGTGAATTCGTAGGTGCCATAGCACATCAACCCCAGCAGCGCCCCGCCGATCAGCGCCTTGACCGGCCGGTCCTCGGCCAGCGCCGGGATCGAGACGAAATAGAGTAGCCCGGCAATATAGGCCGCATAGAAGGCTGCAGCTGGCACCATCCGGAACGGATCGGCCAGCAGATCGCCGACATGACGCTCGAAAACGGGCCGGATGATCTGGGTGATGCCGACGATGTCGAGGGCCAGGAAAACGAGCAGGGTCGAGGCATAGAGCACGGTGATCTGCATAGGTCACTCCAGTAGCAAGGGTGTCATTCCCACTACGCTTGCGAGGCGTCGAAAGTTGCCTGGCGCTACCCGGTTGCCGTCAGCATGCCGGGATGATCTTTGCTGGTCGAAGGCGTATCTGTTCAAGCTCGGTCGGGTGACCTTCGTCCTGCCGGGGGCAATATCAAGGTCACCCGGTTCAGAGCACGGACCGTTCCAGACGCCCCTCTGGATCCAGCGTGTGGTTCCGGCCCCAGACCAGATGGGTGCGCATCGCATCGCTGGCCTCTTCAGGGCGCCCGTTACAGATGGCCAGCACGACTTTTTCATGCTGCAGGGCATTGACGCTGAGGTGTTCGACCTGCCGTTGGTGGATGCGCCGAGACAGGCGGTACATCTTGTCACCCAGCTGCTGGAGCGTTCGCACCATTTCCTGGTTGCCATGGATTCGTGCCATGCAGTCGTGGAAGGCCAAATCCAGCTTGTGGTAAGTCAGTGTATCGCGTTCACGGGCCGCGAGTTTCTGGGCCTCGATCAGTTCCTTCAGCTCCTTGCACTGCTCGGCTGTGACCTGATGGGCGACCTGCTGCGCGATATAGGGTTCGATGACCAGACGCACCTCGAAGAAATCCATGATCTCTTCATGGGTGATCTGCGGCAGCCTGATCCCGGCCTTGGGGATGGACTCGACGATCCCTTCCGAGCGCAGGCGCTCGACGGCGGAGCGGACGGAGGCCAGACCCATATCCAGTTCAGCCGCCAGAAACCGCTCGGAAAAATAGCTCCTCGTGTCCTCTTCCCGAAACAGGAACTGCTTGATCGCGGTATAGGCCTGATCCTTCTGCAGCAGCTTGGCCGATGGCGCGGCGGTATCCGTGCCGACCGTGTTTCTTGCCTTGGTTGCGGTCATGCTGGTCTCTTTTCGGCTGCTGCCACGCTGTCTCTGGCGATCATTCAAAAGCACGCTGCCCCCGGCATAAGCTCCACAGCCCGCCCGCGCAATCATCCGAGGGCTTTGACGAACACGTCGGGTTCCCCCATTTGGCCGCCCTTCAACGCGACCTGCAACCCGTCAAAGGCAACGACAGTCGAATGGCATCGGCACAGCGGAGCGCCCTTGGTAAAGGGGTGGGCGACTTCCAGTGCGTCGACCGGCAATGCCTCGATCACCCGGCCCGAGGTGTCGCCCCCGGCAACGACGAGGCGGCGCAGGTCGAATTGCGGCACCGCCGCAAGGGCAAGCTCGCCAAGAAAGCGCCCAAGCCGATCCTGCGATTCGGCAAAGGGCACGTGGCGCTCGGCTGCGATGGCGCTCAGTGCGCCATAGGCCGGGTCATCCACGGTGCGTGCGGCATAGACCAGAACGCCGCTGGCCCGGGCGAAACCGGCGCCGATCTGGTCAAGCAGACGCTGTTGCTCTTGGTCCGCACCGTCGGTCGAGGTGGCCGCGACCACATCCATGCGGATCGTCACAAAGCCATTCGCTTCGGCAGAGGTGATCTGCTCGGCCGTCACGGGCGAGCAGCTTCCCGACAACACCAGCATCGCTTCGACCTGCGCTGCCGGCGGAAGCTCTGGCGGCGTTGCCGGCAACTGGCCGCTGTCGCGCCAATGGGCGACCAACGCGCTTTGCAGACCCGATGACGAGGCAGAGAACAGCCGCTCATCGGGCGCGGTCCAGACGATCTTGCCGGCCTGCGCCACGGTTTTCGGATCGATCACGTCGATAAGCACAGCAGGGCAGCCGTCCGGCAGCGTAGCGAGGTCGAAATCCTCCAGCGCGACAAGATCCACATTCGCGATGGGTCGGTCGGTCTGTGCCGCAAGATGCCGGCGCAGATCGGCCTCGTGCATCGGCGTCACCGGATGGCGGGACATGGTCGGGTGCCGGTCGATGCGGTGGTTCGCGCCGCCGCCGCTGGCAAACAGATTGCCGAAGGCCTGCCAGCGGCCAAGATGCGGTGCACCGACAATGATCGGTGACCAGCTGCCACCGACCATGGTGGTACCGATATCAATGGCCTTTCCGATCGAGCCGGTCTCTGGCGCGGAATCGAAGGTCGAGCAGACCTTGTACTGCACGATCCTCGGATCAAGGCGCATCAGCGCCCGGAAGGCGTCGGGCAGATGCTGTTCCATCCACTCGGGGCTGCGCGCCCGAGAGGTGCCGGCGATCCCGACAACATCATATCCGTCGAAGCGTGCCAGCGTGTCTGGGTTAGGTACGCGGGTGAACAGCACCGTGCGCAATCCCGCGAAGGCCGTGACCTCCATCGCGTCGGTCGAGCCGGTGAAATCATCGCCGTAGAAGCCCAGCAGGATGCCGCTGTCTCTTTCCATCACGAGAATTTCTCCACCGCCTGTTGCAGCAAAGCGGAACGGGATGCCGCCTCGGCCAAGGGCACGCCCGCTTCGGCCGCTTCCCACGCCTGCCGCAAGGACGTGACCCCTGCGGCGACGCCGGCCGGATGGGCGACTACGCCCCCTCCCGCGCAGAAGATGAGATCCGCTGATCCGAGCTGTGCGAAAGTTGGTGCGGCCTGCAGTACGGTTTGCCCTGACGAGAAGACCGGCATCACCGTGTAGGGGTGATCAGGATGCAGTGGCGACAGGCAGTGGCGGGCCGAGCGGATGACGCTATCGTCCGGTTCCCAGAACTTGTTGGTCAGCCCGTTGACATGCATGTGGTCTACCCCGGCCAACCGCCACAGAGTCGCCCATGCCGGGTAGGACCAGCCATTGTCCGGCGCGCGCCCCAGTATGCCCCAGCCATTGCGATGCGCGTGAATCGGCAGATGCGAGGCCCGGCGCAGCGCAGTCACACCGGCCGGGCCGACACAGTTGAGGCTGACCATCACGCAGGTGCCGCCGCGATTGGCCACCAGATCGTGACGCCGCTGCATCTCGTCGATCTCGCCGGTGATATTGGCCGCATACATCACCTTGCGCCCGGTCCGGTCGGCATGGCGGTCGATGACATCCATGACCGCGGCGAGGCGTTCCTCGAACGGGCAGCGCGGACCATCGGCCTGAAGCTCGTCATCCTTGATGAAATCGATCCCGCCGGCGCAGAGTTCCTCGACAAGCTCTGCCGTGCCTGCCGGGGTCAACCCGACCGATGGCTTGATGATGGTGCCGATCAGCGGGCCTTTCGTCACCCCCGACAGGCGCCGCGTGCCCTCGATGCCGAAGGCTGGCCCCGGATAGGTCCCGAAGAAGGATGGCGGCAGGTCGAGATCGGTGATCTTCAGCCCGGCCACCTGTTTCAACTCGCCAAGATTTCCCGCGACCGTCGCGATCAGGTTGGGGATCGAGGGACCGATATTTTCCAGCGGCCAGGACAAGCGCAGCCGCCAGCTACGGATCGGGCCATTGCCTGCGCTGCCCGGCAGGGCGGGTCCGCCGGCATCCTCGATCTCTTCCAGCATCTCGACCCGGGCAGCCGAGCGCGCCTTCAACGCCTCATCCTCGCCTGGTGTGCTGACGAAGGTGCCGGATGATTGCTCGCCCGCAATGATGCCGGCCGCACGATCGGCATCATCCAGCGTTCTCAGGACATAGTTTGCGGAAAAACGTTCTGACATCGGGGCACCTTTCTAGCGCAGCAGGGCTTGCGGGACGGCCAGCGAGAACCACGGCACAAAGGCGACGATCAGCGTTGCCAGCACGAGGATCAGGAAGAACGGGATGGTCGCGCGGATGTAGGTCGACAGCGAAATCTTGGCGATGCCCATGACGATGAACATGTTCATGCCGACAGGCGGCGTTATCAGTCCCAGCATCAGCGTCAGCACCATGACCGTGCCCAGATGCACCGGATCGAACCCGGCACTCAGCCCGATGGGCATCAGCAGCGGCGCCACCAGGATCAGCGCGGCGTTGCTTTCCAGGAAGCAGCCGACGATCATCAGAAAGCCGATGATGGCCAGCATCAGCAAGGTCGGGGACTCGGCCACACCTGACAGGCTCTGCGCCAGGTTCTGGGGGACGCCCAGCCAGGTCAGCAGCCAGGACACGGTGGCCGCACAGGCGATGATGAAGAAGATCGCCCCGACGGCCATCGCACTGGACCAAAGAACGCGGTAAAGCTGGGTCAGCGTCAGGTCGCGATACCAGAACATCGCGATCAGGATCGCATAGATGGCGGCGACCGCGGATGCCTCGGTCGGGGTAAAGACGCCGAACAAGATGCCGCCGATCAGCAGAACGGGCGCGAACAGCGCCGGCGCCGACCGCCCGAAGGTAACGGCAAGATGTCGCAGCGAGGCGCGCGGTCGGGTGGGCAGGTTGTCGCGGCGCCCGATCCAGGCGACCAGCAGGCACATGGCAACCGTCATCAGGATCCCGGGCAACAGGCCGGCGACCAGCAATTGCGAGATCGAGGTATTGGTGATGGCGCCGACGATGACCAGTGGGATGCTAGGCGGGACGATGGGGCCGACCGTGGCCGAGGCGGCCGTGACGGCGGCCGAGAAGCCCGGATCATAACCCTCCCGCGTCATGACCTCGATTTCGACCTGACCCAGCCCAGAGGCATCTGCCACGGCAGAGCCGGACATGCCCGACATCAGCAGGCTGGCGACGATATTGACCTGCGCCAGACCGCCGCGGAAATGCCCGACCAGCGCGTTCGCGAACTCAAAGATGCGGGTGGTGATACCGCCAGTATTCATGACCTGACCGACCAGCACGAAGAACGGTACCGCCATCAGCGGAAAGCTGTCCATCGCTCCGAACATGCGCTGGGGCAGAACCAGCATCGGTGTCGTGATCGCCGGATCGGCGAACATGTAGATCATCGGAATGGCGACAAGGGCAAGACCGACCGGCACCCCGATCAGCAGCAAAAGCAAGCCTGTGATGGATGAAAGGGCGATTGGCATGTCAAGTTCCTCAGGAATGAAGGTCCAAGATGTCTTGCAGGTCAGAATTGTCGGGCTCTTGCTGCATCGGCATGGGGCCGGCGAAGATGCCCAGAAATTGCCCCACGATCATCAGGGCAAAGCCCACCGGCAACGAGGCATAGACCCAGCCCATCGAGAGACCGAGGCCCGGCGTCGTCTGGCGAAGCGCCCGGCTGGCCAGGTCGTAAGAGTGCCAAAGAAGGACTAGCAGCAGGACACAAATTGCGATGGCGCTGGCTGGGCGGGCAAATCCGCGGATGGTCTCGGGTAGCGCGTCGGTGCTCAGCAGGGCCAGATGCTGCCCGGCACGCGAACAGAGGGCTGCTGCGAACATCGCCTGCCAGATCATCGAATAGCGCGCCAGCTCCTCAGACCATGACAAGGGGGTTGAGAAGACATAGCGCATGACCACCTGCCCGAAGACAGCGACGATCATCACGACGAAGAGGACGGCGCAGAGGGCAGCAAGTCCATGGACGAACAGCCGGTCGATCCTGTTAATCAGGGACATGAGACAGCTCCGGTGTAGGGTTTGAGACCTTGGCGACCGGGCCGTGCATCACGACCCGGCGGCGGCGCTATTCAGTATCTCTCGCCTGCTTCGACGATCCGCGTGTAGAGTTCGGTGAACCCCTCGGCATCGCTGAACTGTTCGTAGACATTGGCGGTCGCGGCGCGCCAGTCGTCCATAACGGGTTCAGTGACCGTCATCTTGGAGGCCGCTTCATCCATGCCGGTTTTGACCGATGCCTCGACCAACTCGTCATTATAGACGGCGGCTTCCGCAGCGGCTTGCTCGAACAGGGCCTGATCTTCCTCGGGGATGCGTCCCCAAGCATTTTCCGAGGCCAGAAGCAGCATGAAGCCGTAAAGGTGCTTGGTATCGGCCAGGTAATCAACCGCCTCGTCGATTCCGGTCGAGGTGATCAGACCGATCGGATTTTCCTGTCCGTCGATGGTTCCCAGTTCCAGCGCGGGTACGACCTCGGGGAAGGCCATCGGTGTGGGCTGTGCGCCCAAGGCTTTCCACAGCGCAATCCGTGCCGGCATTTCCGGAACCCGGATCTTCATGCCAGCGATGTCGTTCAGCTCAACGACCTCGGCATTGGTGGTCAGCAGACGAGGCGAGCGCATGAAGGTGGCAATCTTGCGTGCACCAAGGTTCTGCTGAAGCCGTGCCGAGATATCGTCGCCGATGGGCCCGTTCATGACATCCCGCACATGGTCGTTATTCTTGAACAGCAGGTCCCATTCGACGATCATCAGCGCCGGGTCGAAATTCTGCACGATCCCGCCGATCACCGCGAAATCGGACGTGCCGAATTGCAGCCCTTCGGCGATCTCGCGTTCACCGCCCGCCTGCCCGGAATGCAGCACGTCAATGCGGTAATTCCCGGCACTCTTCTCTTCGACCAGTTCGGCAAAGCGCATGGCCGCGTCGACCTCGGGCGTGCCGGGTGATCCGACCGCGCCCAGTTTGAATGTGGTCTCGGCGGCGGCGGGAATCACCATCATGGCCCCCGCAACGGCAGCCGACAGCATCGTAAGACCAAGTCTCTTCATGATTTCCTCCGGTTTGCAGGCGCTACTCTCCTCACACGCCTATTGACATGTCACTGACATTTTATTTATGACATGTCAACGCCTCGTTTCTTCAGAGGGTGTTTGAGCCAGCAAGCGCGAAGAGGAGAAAGCCATGCTGAAAGATAGGATCGCGGCTGTGACCGGGGCAGGCCGCGGAATGGGCGATGCGATTGCCATGAAGCTTGCCGAAAGGGGCGCTGCGGTGGTCGTGTCGGATATCGACGGGGCGGCAGCGGAGCGGGTTGCCCAGAAAATCAAGAGCTTGGGTGGCAAAGCCTTGGGTGTGGCCATCGACGTGTCGAACGAGGATGATGCCGAGCGGATGGCTCAGCTGGCGGTCGATGAGTTTGGCGGTCTTGACATCCTGGTCAATAATGCCGGGATCTCGACGACCAAGCTGTTCACCGAAACGACCAAGGCCGACATGGAACGCATCATCGGCGTCAACCTGATTGGCTCGTTCCTCTGCGCGCAGGCTGCCGTTCGCAGGATGCTGCCAAAGGGGTATGGCCGAATCATCAACATCGCTTCGCTTTCAGGTCAACGTGGCGGGGTTGGACGATCGGCTTACGGGTCGTCGAAGGCCGGGCTGGAGCTGCTGACGAAGGTGATGTCGGTGGAACTCGCCTCGAAGGGCATTCTGGTGAATAATGTGGCCCCGGGGGCGATTGCGACCCAGATGGCGGTCGAGCAGCACGACCAGAAGACCCGCGATGCCTATCACTACCTGATCCCGCAGCGCCGCTACGGCACGCCGGAAGAAATCGCCAATATGGTTGCGTTTCTGGCGTCCGACGAGGCATCGCATGTCAGCGGCACGACGATCAACGTCGATGGGGGTTTCCTGACCGCCGGCCTGATGTTCCAGCGGGACGGCGTCGATGTTCCGCCAACTCCGCGGGGCGACTGACATCGATCAAAGCGAGACAGATGGCATCTGACCTCGCTTTAGAGATGCAAGCGCTTGCGGATCAGACGTCGATCAACTGGCCCTTTCAACTGGTCCCGGTCGAAGCGAGGATCGTCATCGAGAGCCGGAACGAACACCGCACCACCCAACGACCGAATTCATCGCTAGGCTGTCGTCCCCCGCTCGCAGCATTCTGCCGCTATGGCTCGGGAAATCCACTTGGCTCGACTGTTCAGGTTTCCGGAACAGCCTCTGACTGCCACCTCGTCAGCAGCATCTGAAGGAATTGCTCTGCCCCCGGGGAGGCCTTGGCTTGTGGCACCCGGACGATGCCGACGGTGCGATTGACGGTTGGCGCTTTCAACGGGATTGCGGCGATCAAGGGGTGCGAGTCCGCCGGCAAGGACATTCGCGGCAAGGCGGCGATGCCGAGGCCGGCCTCCACGAGACCCAATGAGGTCGAGAGATGCTGGACCTCGTAATAGGGCCGGGGCCGGACAGGAGCGCCCGAAAGCGCCAGATCCATGATCAGCCGGTTGCCGCTGGCCCGGCCAACGGTGATAAACCGGTGATCCGACAACTCGGCCCACGTCACCTCGTCACGGCTGGCCAGTGGATGATCGCGGCGGCAGGCCAGATAGAAGGGCTCCTCGATCAGGGGTTCAAAATGGACCTCGGGGTCGTCGGCGCCCAGCAGGGTAATGCCGAAATCGACCTCGCGGTTGATCACGCTTTGCAGCACCTCGTTCGCGCCGGCATCGACGATGCGGAAGCGTATCGACGGGTATTCCTTGGTGAACTCGGCTATCACATCCGGCAGGAAGTAATAGGCGGCGGTCGGGATGCAGGCGATGCTGACCAGTCCCGAGCGCCGCTCTGCGATCTCGCGCACCGACAGAAGTGAGGTTTCCAGATCGTCAAGCAGCCTACGGGCGCGCGGCAGGAAATCGCGCCCGACAGCGGTCAGCGAGACACGCCGCGTGGTGCGTTCCAGCAACGGCACGCCAAGCACCGCCTCGAGTTTCTGGATGCGCCGGGTCAGGGCCGGTTGCGACAGGTGGATGCTTTCCGAAGCTGCACGAAAGCTTTGCATCTCGGCGGTGGCGACGAAGGCTTTAAGGTCTTCCAGATCGACATTCATGCGCATGTCGCAATAATCGTTGACTTCATTGCATTTCACACAAGCACGAGCTTCGTGGCAAGAGTTTTCCATCGCGGGTGAGTGACGACCCGCCAGAGGAAAGCCAAGATCATGTCCAGAATTCCCTGCGTGTTGATGCGTGGCGGTACGTCACGCGGCCCCTTCTTTTTGGCCTCCGATCTGCCCGAGAACCGGGACGAGCGCGACGCGATCCTGATTGCGGCGATGGGTTCGGGCCACCCTTTGCAGATCGACGGGATCGGCGGCGGCAATCCCCTGACCAGCAAGGTGGCCATCATTGGCCCCGGCGAACAGCCGGGCGCCGATATCGACTATCTCTTTGCCCAGGTGAATGTCGAAAAGGCCCTGGTCGATACGGCGCCGAATTGCGGCAACATGCTGGCGGCTGTCGGTCCCTTCGCCATTGAACAGGGGCTGGTCCCGGCGAGCGACCCAGAGACGCGATTGACGATCCTGAACGTCAATACCGGCAAGCGGATCGAGGCAACGGTCCAGACGCCCGGCGGTGCTGTCAGCTACGAGGGCGACACGGCCATCGCCGGCGTTCCGGGCACCGCGGCGCCGGTGCGACTGGCCTTCCTGGATGCGGCGGGCTCGAAAACGGGCAAGCTCTTGCCCACGGGCGCATTGCAGGACGATGTGCAGGGCGTCAGCGTAACCCATTTCGATATGGCGGTTGCGGCCGTACTGGTCGCCGCCACCAGCCTTGGCAAGACCGGCCGCGAAAGCCCGGCCGAACTGGACGCCGATCGGGATTTCATGACCCGCCTCGAGGCGCGGCGCCTGCAATCGGGGCAGATGATGGGGCTTGGTGATGTCAGCGCCATGGTCATTCCCAAGCCCATCCTGCTAGCCCTGCCGACGGCTGGCGCAACCATCACGGCGCGCTATTTCATGCCGCACGCCTGCCATACCGCCGTGGCCATTACCGGTGCCGTCTGTATCGCGGCAGCCTGCTGCACGGCAGGAACAGTTGCGAATGAACTGGCCGTCCTGCCCGAGCCGGATGCGCAGGGCCGCAGGCTGCTGATCATCGAACACCCATCGGGCCGTACACCCGTCGAGATCGAACAGGACCAAGAGACCGGGGAAATCCGCCGTGTCTCGGTCATCCGAACGGCACGCAGGCTTTTCGATGGCTTCGTGCATATCCGCGACAAAGTCGCATAAAAGATCCCCAAGGAGGAGGAATACCTTATGAAGCTGCTGAACAAATCTGGCATGCGGTCGATGTTTCTGGGCGCGGCTGCGATCCTTGCCATGCCGATCTCGCTGAGCGCGCAGGACTTTTCCGGCGAAACCATCGAGTGGACAATCCCCTTCGGCGTCGGTGGCGGCACCGATGTCTGGGCGCGGTTCTTTGCGCCGCAACTGTCCGATGCCCTGCCGGGGAAGCCCACGGTGGTGGTGCTGAACGTGCCGGGCGGCGGTTCGATCTCGGGGGCGAACCAGTTCGCCATGCGCGCCAGCGATGATGGGTTGTCGATCCTGGGAACCTCGGCCTCCACCCAGTACCCTGCGCTTTTGGGCGATCCGCGGGTCCGCTATGACTTTGCCGACTGGACCGCGGTGCTCGCGTCGCCCACCGGCGGTGTGGTCTATGTCGATCCGAAATATGGCGTGACCGGCCCGCAGGACATCGACAAGCTGCGCGGCGAAGAGATCCGTTTCGCCAGCCAGGGGGCGACCGCGCTGGAAATGCCGGTGCTCCTGGGCTTCAAGATGCTGGGCCTGAACATCAAGCCGGTCTTCGGCATGGAGAGCCGCGGCGCCGGTCGTCTGGCCTTCGAACGTGGCGAAGCGGGTATCGACTTCCAGACCAGCTCGGCCTTCATCAGCAGCGTGCAGCCGCTGGTCGATGGCGGCAAGGCGGTTCCGCTGTTCACGCTTGGCGTGGTGGACGCAGACGGCAATGTCGCCCGCGATCCATCCTTCCCTGATATGCCCACCTTCGTCGAATTCTACGAACAGGCCACGGGTGCCAAGCCCGAGGGCGAGGCCTTCGAGGCCTGGAAGGCACTGATGCTGGCGGGCTTCTCGCTGCAGAAGATGGTGGTGCTGCCGAAAGATGCCCCGGCCGAAGTGATCGCGGCCTATGGCGATGCGGCGAAGGCGATCGTCGAAGCGCCGGATTTCCGCCAGCGCGCCGGGGATGAACTTGGCGATTACGAGCAGCTTGTCGGACCCGATGCCGACGCGGCCCTGAAAGAGGCACTCACCCTCGATCCCGGCATCCAGCAGTTCCTGACGAACTGGCTGTCGGAAGACTACAACGTGCGGATGTGACCTCACCGGCGGGACGATCTGTCCCGCCATAAGCTCTTGGGAGGAAAATAAAATGTTTGATATCGCGCTGTCCGCGCTGGGTCAGGTCATGTCCGGCGGGCACCTTGCCTTCCTTGTTCTCGGTGTCTGCGTTGGCCTGATCGTCGGGATCCTGCCCGGTCTCGGCGGCATCGCCGGCATGTCGATCCTGCTGCCGTTTCTCTACGGGATGGACCCGGTCTCGGCCCTTGGTATGCTGATCGGCATGGTCGCCGTAATTCCGACCGGCGACACCTTCACCTCGGTGATGATGGGGATACCCGGCTCGAGCGCCAGCCAGGCAACCGTTCTGGACGGCTTTCCCATGGCCAAGCGCGGCGAGGCCGCGAGGGCGCTGTCCGCCGCCTTTACGAGCTCGCTTCTTGGGGGGATCATCGGGGCGCTGGTCCTGTCCTTTGCCATCGTCATGGCGCGCCCGCTGGTCCTGTCCTTTTCCTCGGCCGAGCTGTTCATGCTGACCATATTCGGCCTGTCGATGGTGGCGGTGCTTTCTGGGCGCAGCCTGACCAAGGGTATTGCCGCCGCCGGCATCGGCCTTGTTATCGGCTCGATCGGTACGGCGCCGGCCACCGGCGAGGCGCGGATGACCTTTGGTATCGACTATCTCTATGACGGGGTGCCGCTGGTTGTCGTCGCGATGGGCCTCTTCGCCATTCCCGAGGTCATCGACCTGTTGAAGCGTGGTACTGCGATTTCGGAAACCACGGGTCTTGGCGGTGGCTGGGGCAAGGGCATGCGCGACGTGCTGCGCCATCCCTGGCTGGTCGCCCGCTGCGCCAGCCTTGGCTGCGTCATCGGTGCGCTGCCGGGTCTTGGCGGCGCGGTCGTGGACTGGATCGCCTATAGCCACGTCGTCCAGACCAGCCGCGACAAATCGCAATTCGGCAAGGGCGATGTGCGCGGCGTGATCGCGCCGGAATCGGCCAATAACGCCTGTCAGGGCGGTGCGCTGATCCCGACGCTGCTGTTCGGCGTGCCCGGCTCGGGCTCGATGGCGGTGTTTCTGGGCGGCATGGTGCTCTTGGGCATCCAGCCCGGCGTGACCATGGTCGAGACCCGGCTGGACCTGACCTATACGATCATCTGGTCGCTTGCGCTGGCCAATGTCGTCGGCGCCGGGCTTTGTGTCATGCTGGCGCGGCCCGTGGCCCGTCTGACGCAGGTGCCCTTCGTCTATCTGGCGCCCTTCATGGTGATGATCGCCATGTTTGCAGCCTTCCAGGCCTCGCGCTCGATGGCCGACCTTGTCGCGCTGATCGTCATGGGCGCTGTGGGCATCTACATGCGCCGCTTCGGCTGGCCGCGTCCGGCGCTGCTGATCGGCTTCGTGCTGGCTCCGGGGGCCGAGAACTATCTGTATCAGGCGGTCCAGTTCTATGACTGGGGCTGGATCACCCGGCCGGGTGTCATCATCATCGCGCTGATCACGGTCGTCTCGGTCTTCCTTGGCCTGCGCTTCGGCGCCGAGATCTCCAGCGAGGGTGAAAGCGATAGCGCCGACCAACAGACCCGTGGCCGCCAGGTCGCCTTCGCCGGCCTGTTGCTTCTGGTCGCCGCCTATTGCGTCTTCGAGGCAGCACAACTCAGCTTCCTGGGGATGGTCTTCCCGCTGATCATCGGCATCCTTGCGCTGATCGCCTCGCTGGCGGTGGTCCTGCGGATCAGGTCGGGACGCGCGGCCGAGATCCACGACGACGATGCCAGCCTGACGCTTGCGGGCGAGTCCTCGGGACGCGAGAGGTACCTGGCGATCTTCGCCGGGCTGGTCGCGCTGATCTGGCTGATCGGCTTCATCCCGGCGATGGTCGTGTTCTTCCCTGCGTTCCTGATCATCGCCGGCAAGGCAAGACCGCTGACTGCGGCAATGATGACGGCCGGCGCAGTGGGCTTCATCAGCCTGATCACCTGGGCCATGACCCTGCGCCTGCCCGAGGGGCTGCTTGGCCTCACGCTGTTCTGACCCAGGCTTATCCTGCGGCCGCAACGACGCGCGGCCGCAGGAGCGTCAAAGGCAAGCGGTGCAGTTTGATTGATGACTGGTGTCACCTTCAAGGCGGGTGTCTCTGCCGGGCATGAGGTCTATTTCTCGGTAACCGAGGTTGGGGTCTTAAACTCGCTTCGCATGCGCATGCGAATGTCTGTGAACGCGACGGTTTGCAGAGGCGAAAATTCGGATGAAACATGGGCTTGTTTTCCGGATGCCCCGGTTGGCGTACCTCATTTGAAGCGTTCGCTTTTCGGCTCATGGCCTGCTCCCGTCTTGTCCTCATTCAGAAGTTGGCTCTGTTCAGGGTGTGGTCCCTCATCGAGCGGCTTAGGAATTCCCGCAGGTAGGCCCTTCGAAGTTCGTTTGCGGGCGGCGGTGATTGCAGCCGTCGTGCCATGCCGCGATCAAGCGAAGGGTTTGGGACAGGCCGCAGAACAGGTGATCTTTCAGGCACTCGTTGCGCATAGGGCCGTTGAAGCTCTCGACGAAGCCGCGTTTCGCATCGGTTACCCGGGCTCGATGGAATGCCACTCGACCTTCCGGTCCTGCTAACAGGTCATGATCGCGTCCGGCCTCAGTTCGGTGCCATTATCGCTGGCCACCTTGCAGGGATAGCCCGCAACTCCGGGTTCCGATGCAGTTCTCGCGCCACAGGATCGCCGGAGCACGAGGGGGCGACGACAGCCGCGAGTCACTCCCGGCTGAAGCCGTCGATGATAGAGGACCCGGAACCGGCGGCCCCAGACCAAGCTGCCAGACATCGAGCCATGAGAATGTCACTGGTCCGAGTGACCATGGCGAGGATCTACGTACTAGCGCTGGTCCGATTCCTGCGGGATCGCCATCGGCGCACGGGTGTCGAGCGACCGTTTGCGGCCGCCACGCTTTCGCACTATCAGCCGCTCCTCCCGGTAAATGCGGTAGGCATGTTTCAGTTCATGCCCAAGCCTTCCGCTCAATCAGGAGGCGCAGACTGCGATAGCCGATGCGCTGAAACTGGCCGCCGAGTCCCCGGCGCTGTTCCATGGCCTGGCCTTGGTCCAGTTGACTGCGCTGGCCAGCTTCCTATTACTGATGGCCGTCGGTCTATGGCGCGGTACATCGGAAGGCATTGCACTAGCTTTCTACATCGGCTTCGCCATCGGCCAGTCACCCTCTATTCGCCAACCGTGGTGTCTGGCTTTCTGGGAGGTGTTGCCTTCATGTATGGGACGGTTGAGATCACAAGATCCGAGGTCTGCCGCTTTTCCCCGAACACACTCCTCTGTGACTTGTACCTCAAGGGGCTGGAGGTCTTAGAAGCACCGCAAAGAGGTCAAGGTGAGACATGAGACGGCTAACGGCATTGCGAATGGTTCTGTGGGGGGCGGTCGTTCTGGCAGCTGCCGGATCGGTGTTCCTCTATCAGCGCCAACCGGCCCGGCAGATCGAGACTGTCGAAGCCTTCCAGCCTGAATTCGCGCTTACCGATGCAGATGGCAATATCCGGCAAAGTGAAGAATTTCGCGGGCGCTATCAGCTGGTCTTCTTCGGCTTCACCAATTGCCCTGATGTCTGCCCGACCACGCTTTCAGAGGTGGCGCAGGTCATGGACGATCTTGGACCTGACGCTGCAAAGGTGCAGCCGGTGTTCATCTCGATTGACCCCGAACGTGACCGGCAGATGGGCCTTGATGAATTCACGGCGGCATTCCACCCGTCGATCATTGGACTGGCTGGCGACGACGTCGCGACAAGGGCCGCAGCCGACAGCTTCAAGATCTTCTTCGAGCGCGAGGAAGACCCGGCCGCGCCGGACGGTTACTCGATGTCGCACAGCCCCGCGCTTTACCTGATTGGACCCCACGGGGACTGGCTTCGCCAATACACCTATGGAACCCCGGCCAGTGAAATTCTTGCCGATCTGAAATCGAGGCTCTGATGCGGAATATCTTTCTGGGCAGTCTGGCAATGGTGCTGTTTGCCAGCGCGGCGCAGGCTTGCGAAACCGCTGCGCTTGGCGATCTGGCCATCGGCGACGCGTGGTCGCGCGCCACGATCGGCGCGACCCGACCGGCGGTGTTCTACGTCGCGATTACCAATGCGGGTGCGCAGGACGATGCGCTGACTGGGATCACCACACCGGCGGCCGCGATGGCGATGCTGCACGAAACCGTGGTCAAGGACGGCGTGGCCTCGATGCCCCATGCGATGCGTGTACAGGTTCCGGCCGGGCAGACCACCGAACTGGCACCCGGAGGCTATCACGGCATGCTGATGCAGCTGGCCTCGGCGTTGAACGAGGGTGACAGCTTTCCTGTTACCTTGACCTTCGAGAAGGCCGGCGAGGTGACGGTGAATGTCGACGTTCTGTCGCTGCGCTCTGAGGGGCCGACATGCGACGACGCCAGCTGATCCTGTCCGTTGCAGGCGTCGCTGCGGCCGCCGCCGGCACGCTGGCGCTTGGCGCGTGGCGCAGCAATCGTGACCAGCCTGTCAGTGGGGTGCCCTTTCCCCTGACCGCGATGACCTGGCGTCTGACCGATCATCGCGGGACCGAGGTGACGCCAAGGGACTGGATCGGTCGTCCGGCCATGGTGTTCTTCGGCTTCACCTCCTGTCCCGATGTCTGTCCGACCACGCTGATCGATATTTCGGGCTGGCTCGAGGCCCTGGGTGCGGATGCCGACCGGCTGACCGTCGCCCTGATCACCGTCGATCCAGAGCGGGACAGGCCCGAGGTGCTTGCCGACTACCTGGCCTATTTCGATCCGCGCATCGCTGGATATACCGGCAGCGCCGATGACCTTGCGCTGGTCGCCACCGAATTTCGCGCCCGTTACGAAAAGATCGCGCAGGGCGATGATTACACGATGAACCACACCGCCGGGGTCTTTCTGTTCCACCGTGACGGGCGCTTTGCCAATATCATCGATTTCCACGAGGATCGCCGCTTTGCCGTCCCAAAGATCAGGCGCATCCTGGCCTGATGTGATGAGCAATCCGTGAATTGAATCACGGGGTAGGCGTATTTAGTTTGTCACACGAAACTCGTTCGTAACCCTGATTGAAGATGCGCCGCTGGATGTGTTCATTGCTTGTTGGTCTGTTCGCCCTGGGCGTCATGATGCAGCATGGACAATCGGTGCGCGCCGCGGACATGCCCGTTCACGACATTGCCGCATTGATGGCTGCAGCTGCAAACGATGCCGCTTGGCCAGATGACCCGAGCTACCGCGCATCGGCGGCCGGGATGTCCGACGGCTGCCCAAACACATGTACTGTTGCACCTTTGCCTTGGGACATCGCCCTGCAGGTCTCGCCGATGGACAGCGCGACGACGATGAAGCGGCAGTTCAGGACCGCCAGGCAGGAAGGGCGTCTCGTCAGCCCCGGATACCGCCCACCAAGACCCGTCTGAATGCTGCGCGCTGCACCTGCCGGGGTGCCCGATCACGTTCACCCCATGGGCCCGGACGGAATGTTCACATGACACTCCTACCGACGGGCCGCAGCTTTCTGGCCGCAGCGCGGTTTGCCCCAGCGGCAACGGGCCCATCCGGCGCACCGGCCTTCTCAACCAGGAACCAAATCCAAACAGGAGCACCAAGATGCTGACACGACGGCATTTCATTCAAACGACGACCGCGCTCTTCTCGGCCGCTGCCGCCAGCCCGGTTCTCGCCTCGTCCTGGCCCGATGCCGCGCAGAAGGCCGCATGGGATGCCGAGGTGACGCCCCCGGGCCCCAATCCATGGGGACTTCATCCGCGTTTCCTGCCGCAGCGCATTGTCGCGAATCCGGGCCTGGTGCCGGGGGATATCCATGTCGATGCGGTCGCTCGCTACCTCTATCACATCGAGGAGGGCGGCACGGCGATGCGCTACGGCGTCGCCATCGGTCGGGGGGATCTCTACGAGCCCGGCACCTATGAGATCAAACGCAAGGTGCAGTGGCCGCACTGGACGCCGACCCAGAACATGATCAAGCGCGAACCCGAGATCTATGCACAGTTCGCGGGTGGCATGGAGCCCGGCCCGCAGAATGCGCTCGGTTCGCGGGCGCTGTATCTCTATGTCGGGGACCGCGATACCTACCTGCGGATCCACGGTACGCCGTTTCCGACCTCGATCGGCAGCCGGGCCAGTTCCGGCTGCGTCCGCATGGTGATGTCCCATATCAATGAGCTCTATCCGCTGGTGCAGATCGGATCGACGGCCCATCTCTATTCGCCGGAAGGCAGCGTGACGGCCCTGAGCTGAGCCGTCACGGCTTCGGCGGCCGGCAGTGTCAGGACGGGAGTGCTTTGCAGATCTGGTTGCCGTTCGCCGCGCGCAGCGGCACCAGCGTCGTCTCGACCTGCCCGGCATGGGAATACCAATAGCAATTGTCCGCGGCGACCAGTGTCGCCGTGGTCAGGTCCTGGTTGGGACCGGCGATGGCCACGACTTCCGGCGGGATGGGGTAGGGCGAGGCGTTCTCGACCGCAGTCTCGGCGGTGCGCGCGGTACAACCTGCGGCCAGCAGAAGTGTCATGGTGATCGCTGCGGTTCGTTTCTGCATCAGTTCGTCCTTCAGTTGGTCGGGCAGGTTCTTGTTCGGCGCCCAAGGTTACAGTGTCCTGTCTCGTGTCACGCGGGCCTGGATTGCCCGCTCACGCTCGGGCCAGGTGGATTTGATATAGGCCAGGATGGCCGAGATCTGATCGTCGCCCAAGACCTCGCCGAAGCCCGGCATGTCGCTTTCATAGCCGTTACCCACAACCGCAGCCGAGCCGTCGCGGATGATCTGTTCCAGCAGCGCGTCGGCATGGTGCCATGTGTGTCCGGTTTCATCATGGGGCGGCGCGGGGTAGCGACCGTTTTCAAGCGGGATCTTCCAGTCCGGTTGGCCCTGCAGGTTCGCTCCATGGCAAGAGGCGCAGTTTTCATCGTAGAGCTCCTGACCAAGTGCGATGACGGCCGTGTCCGCGACAACCATTCCGGACGTCCCGTTTACGCGCCACATGGTCAAGACCGCAGCGGCCAGAGCGGCCGCTGCAACAAGGGAAAGTGATCCGCGCGTCATCCGCTACTCGTCCGATGGGAAGGGCCGCCAAACGCCGGCCGAGCCGCCCCAGGCGATGACGTCTGCGGTCGCATCGACCCCGCCACCCATGCCCGGAGAGCCGGCCGGCATCCCCGGCACCGCGATCCCGATTAGGTCGGGACGCTGCTGCAGAAGCTGCCGGATGGCCGCGAAGGGTACGTGGCCTTCGACGACATAGCCGTCGATCCGGGCGGTGTGGCAGGACCACAGCTTCTCTGGGACCTTGGCCGCGCGCTTCATGCCTTCGTAATCGGCGGTCTCGGTGATCTCGACCTCGAACCCGGCCTCGATGGCCAGATCCGCCCATGCGCCGCAGCAGTCGCAGCCCGGGTCCTTGGTGATGCTGAGAAGGTTAGGCCTTTCGCCCGAACCTGTCGCCGCCCTTGCAAGCGTTGAGCTGGTGGCGAGTGCCGCCGCCATGGCAAGCATCGCCCCGCGGCGCGAGAGGCAAGATTTGTTCATACCTGGTCTCCTATCGGGATTTTCGCACCATGGAGCCTGAGACCCGCGAAATGGCGCAACCTTGAGTGGCTCGGCCCGTCGGGCCAAGCGAAGTCAGGCAGAAGCGCATTGAGGAGGGCGCAGTGGAAGGCCGAGCTCGGTTGTTTCTGCGAGCCACTGCGAGGGGAAATGCTCGACCTTCCTTGGCAAGCAGGCATCAAGCGGCATTGCGCCGGCGGGATGAACGGCGACGCACATTGCGCAGGCGCCGTGCCGGGGTTTCTGCGACTCGGGGCAGCATTCATGAGTGGTCTGCACGACCCCCGGCCCCATGGTTGCTGTCGTAAGCTGTTGCCCCGCTGATTCAGTGCCCGACGGAACCAGGGTCATGTTGATTGCCAGAAGAAGGACCAGCAGCCCGGACAGCAGGAAACGCATCAATCCCGCACCTTTTCCAGCAATTCGACGACTTCTCGGAACATCACGCGCTGGCGGTCTTGATCGCCGGACTGGATCGCGGTTTCCATGCAGACTCTCGCGTGATCCTCGATCAACAGGCGCTCGACGGCGCGAAGGGCCGAACGGATGGCAGCGGTCTGGTTCAGGACGTCGACGCAATAGCGCCCATCCTCGACCATGCGCGACACGCCCTGCACCTGCCCGGCAAGCCGCGACAGGCGCATCAGGATCGCATCCCGGTTCTGCTTGTCATGCGTCAAGGGCGGGCTCCGGTTGGCGATATTCTGTCCGCTTCTCTATACCCGGCAGGGGTATGCGGCAAGCTTGGTATAGGGGTATGTGACAAGCTTGGTATATTGACCCGCCCGCTCGAGTGAAGGGTTTCAGTCTTAGCGCATGACGGGTCTTGGTGCTAAAGCTATGGTCTTATACCCGTTTCGGCGGGCGCACAGGCGGTTGCGGTTTGAGCTGCGATGAACTCGCGAGGCGAGCGCATTTTCTGTCCAAATTGTGGGTGTTCGTCATTGTAGTCCTCGATTCAATCTCAGATCAATCCGAGAACGGTTTGGGTATCCGGCAGAAAGGTCACTGGAAGTAGTCGCGCTTCAGCATCGTCACGAAGGCCCCCGAGATGCCGTTGCTCTACGGGTTCTGGATCGGCGTGAAGCAGCAGGCTCCTCACCTTCTGAGCGCACTGCACTTTCATGGCGGCGTCACCAGCCCGCTGCCATGACCAAGGCCGAAAACTCCGGCTTCAGGCGGTCCAAAATCGGTAGGCAGAGCAATGACCACCGGACACCGGTCGCGACAAGAGGAAAGAACAGTGGCAGGTCACCATGTTCCTCGGCCTTACGTGCGCCCGCGCGGGCAATGCGAAGGATTTGGGCGTTGTCATGCGCATCGCCATCAAGGCGGGCATGGGCGCGCAAATCCTTGAGTGTGACAGGGTATGCGGTAAAGCGGTTCAGGCGTTCGATAATCATTCCACCTCCCGCACTTCTGCGAAGGACAGGAACGCCGCCCGATCGTCAGGCGTAAGTCGCGCAAAACTGGTGGTGCAGTACGCTTTCAGCTCGGCCCGGCTGGCCCAAGCCGCCCATTCCCGCGCCTCGGTCATGATGGCGTTGAAGATCGGCAGCGGCTGACCGGGGCGCAGGGCCTCGATCATGATCTCCAGAAAGGGCAGCCGGTTGGACGGGTCGCAATCGGCCACAGCGCGGGCCAACACCCTTGCCGCCGATTCCCGCCGCGTGTTATTCTCGATCCATTCGAACCACGAATGCAGATCAGCCCCGATTGCGCCCGCCTGCGCGTCGGGGTTTTCGTTTTCGGTGAGAACGTCCCCGGAACACCGCGTGTCAATAGCGTGCCAACCCAGCTGGGGCGTTCTTGTCTCGTTCTGCGCGAAGTTGCCGGAAGCTGCATGGACGACTTCGCAAGACTCTTTGTCTATTGCGTAAATTTCGGGGTTCGCGTAGAGGCGTCCGTGGGACACCCCTCCCCAACGAGGGGCTTTTAGCTGGAAGGCTAGCCATGACTGATCTGACGATTCCGGTTGCGCGCCCGGTGAATCCGCGCTTCTCCTCTGGCCCTTGCGCCAAGATCCCCCATTACAATCTGGACCTCTTGTCGGACGCTCCGCTTGGTCGCTCGCATCGTGCCGCCGTCGGCAAGGCGAAGCTGGCCGAGGCGATCGAGCTGACCCGCGAGGTCCTGCGCGTGCCCGCCGATTACCGTATCGGCATCGTGCCCGGTTCGGATACTGGCGCGGTCGAGATGGCCATGTGGTCGCTGCTGGGCCAGCGCCCGGTCGAGATGCTGGCCTGGGAAAGCTTTGGCGAAGGCTGGGTCACCGATGCGGTGAAGCAGCTGAAGCTGGACGCCACGGTGCGCAAGGCTGATTACGGCCAGATCGTCGACCTGGCAGAGGTCGATTTCGACAAGGACGTGGTCTTTACCTGGAACGGCACCACCTCGGGCGTGCGGGTGCCGAATGGCGATGCCATCCCGGCGGACCGCGACGGGCTGACCATCTGCGACGCCACCAGCGCCGCTTTTGCCATGGACCTGCCCTGGGACAAGCTGGATGTGGTCACCTTCAGCTGGCAGAAGGTGCTGGGCGGCGAGGGTGCACATGGGATGCTGATCCTGTCGCCGCGCGCGGTCGAGCGGCTGGAGACCTATACCCCGGCCTGGCCGCTGCCGAAGATCTTCCGCATGACCAAGGGCGGCAAGCTGATCGAGGGCATCTTCAAGGGCGAGACGATCAACACGCCCTCGATGCTGGCGGTCGAGGATTACCTCGTTTCGCTGAAATGGGCGCAATCCATCGGCGGGCTGAAGGGCCTGATCGCCCGTTGCGACGCCAATTCCGGCGCGGTGCGCGATTTCATCGCGGGCAAGGACTGGATCGCCGATCTGGCGGTCGATCCGGCGACGGCCTCGACCACGTCGGTCTGCGTGAAATTCACCGATCCGGCGATCAAGGACGGTGCCGCCTTTGCCAAGGCCGTCGCCAAGCGGCTGGAGAAGGATGGCGTGGCGCTGGATGCTGGCGCTTACCGCGATGCGCCGGCTGGTCTCAGGATCTGGTGCGGGGCGACGGTCGAGGCGAGCGACGTTCAGGCGCTGATGCCCTGGATCGAATACGCCTATCGCGCCGAACTGGCTGCGCAATAAGCCGAACGCACGGACCGGGGGCCAGCCCCCGGACCCCCGGGATATTTTTACCAAGATGAAACAGCGTCAGCGTGGCAGAGGCCCGGACGCGAGCATAGGGATAACAGAGATGCCGAAGGTTCTCGTATCGGACAAACTGTCGGAAACCGCCGTCCAGATCTTCCGCGACCGCGGGGTCGATGTCGATTACCTGCCCGATCTGGGCAAGGACAAGGACAAGCTGGCCGAGGTGATCGGGCAATATGACGGGCTGGCGATCCGCTCGGCCACCAAGGTCACCGAGAAGCTCTTGGAAAGCGCGCCCAACCTGAAGGTCGTGGGCCGGGCCGGGATCGGGGTCGACAATGTCGACATCCCGGCGGCCTCGAAGAAGGGCGTCATCGTGATGAACACGCCCTTCGGCAATTCGGTCACCACCGCCGAGCACGCCATCGCCATGATGTTCGCCGTGGCACGGCAATTGCCCGAGGCTTCGGCCTCGACCCATGCCGGCAAGTGGGAGAAGAACCGCTTCATGGGGGTCGAGCTGTTCAACAAGACCCTTGGCGTCATCGGCGCGGGCAATATCGGCTCGATCGTCATCGACCGGGCGCTGGGGCTGCACATGAAGGTGCTGGCCTATGATCCCTTCCTGTCGGAAGAGCGCGCGGTCGAGCTGGGAGTGAAGAAGGTCGAGCTGGACGAGCTGCTGGCCAAGGCCGATTTCATCACCTTCCATGTGCCGCTGACCGACAAGACCCGCAATATCCTGTCGCGCGAGGCGATCGCCAAGCTGAAGCCGGGTGTGCGGATCATCAACTGCGCCCGCGGCGGGCTGGTCGACGAGGCGGCACTGGCCGAGGCGCTGACGGATGGTCGCGTGGCCGGCGCGGCCTTTGATGTTTTTGCCGAGGAGCCGGCAACGGCCTCGCCGCTGTTCAACCTGCCGAATGTCGTGGTGACGCCGCATCTGGGCGCCTCGACCACCGAGGCGCAGGAGAACGTGGCCCTGCAGGTGGCCGAGCAGATGGCCGATTACCTCTTGACCGGCGCGGTGCAGAACGCGCTGAACATGCCCTCGGTCACCGCCGAGGAAGCCGCCGTCATGGGGCCCTGGATCAAGCTGGCGGGGCATCTGGGCGCCTTTGTCGGGCAGATGACCGGCGAGCCGATCAAGGCGATCAACGTCCTCTATGACGGTGTCGTCTCGACCATGAACCTGAACGCGCTGAACGCGGCGGTGATCTCGGGCGTGATGAAGGCCACCAACCCGGACGTGAACATGGTCTCGGCCCCGGTCATGGCCAAGGAGCGCGGCGTGCAGGTGGCGACCACCCGGCAGGACAAGAGCGGCGTTTTCGAGGGCTATATCAAGCTGACTGTGGTGACGGCGGATCGCGAGCGCTCGATCGCCGGGACCGTCTTCAGCGACGGCAAGCCGCGCTTAATCCAGATCCGCGGCATCAATATCGATGCCGAGGTGGGCGAGCACATGCTGTATACCCGCAACAAGGACATTCCAGGGGTGATCGGTGCCCTGGGGATGACTTTGGGCGAGCAGGGGGTGAACATCGCCAACTTCACCCTTGGTCGTTCGGCCGCGAATGGCGATGCCATCGCCATCCTTTATCTCGACGAGCCGATCCCGGCGAGTGCTCTGGCCGCGCTGGAGAAGACCGGGAAGTTCCTGCAGGCCCGCCCGCTGCATTTCGAGATCTGACCCCCGAAGCCTTGCCAAGCGATGCGATCCCGGCCAGACAGGCCGGGATCCTTTGCTTTTTCGGGGGGCGCGATGCCGATCTATGCCATTGGCGACATTCACGGCCAGCTGGAGCTGTTGCACCGCGCCCATCGGCTGATCGAGGCCGATGGCGGGTCTGATGCCCGGATCGTGCACCTGGGCGATCTGATCGACCGCGGCCCCGATTCGCGTGGCGTGATCGACCATCTGATGAGCGGTCAGGCGCAGGGGCGCGACTGGATCGTGCTCAAGGGCAATCATGACCGCTTCCTGCCGACCTTCCTGAAGGATGCCGACTGGATCGATCCGGCCATGTCCTCGGGGGCGGTCTGGACCGAGCATCCGGGGCTGGGGGCGGCGGCGACGCTGGCATCCTACGGGGTCGATGTGAACCAGCCGCGATCGGACCTGCAGGCGGCGGCGCGGGCGGCGGTGCCGATGGCCCATGCCGAATACCTGGCCGGGCTGCCGCTGTGGTATCTGCAGGATGGCCTTTTGTTCGTCCATGCCGGTATCCGGCCCGGCATCGACCTGCAGGCGCAGACCGAGCAGGACCTGGTCTGGATCCGCAAGGGGTTCCTGGACAGCCCGGCCCATCACGGTCCCTTGGTCGTGCACGGCCATACCGCGCTGGACCGCGCCACGCATTTCGGCAACCGGATCGATCTCGACAGCGGCGCGGCCTATGGCGGGCCGCTGTCGGCGGTGCGCTTTGACGATCAGGGCGCCTGGCTGTTGGGCGACGGAGCGCCCGAACTGCTGCACCCGGCGCCAGGCGGCTGATGGGCCGGCTCTCGCCCTGGCATCTGGTTGCGCTGATCGTTCTGGCCACCGCGGGTTTCCTGCTGTTCCTCGGGCGGGTGCCGATCTGCGACTGTGGCTATGTGAAGCTGTGGCACGGAGTCACCAACAGCTCGGGCAATTCGCAGCATCTGACCGACTGGTACACCCCTTCGCATGTGCTGCACGGGCTGCTGTTCTTTGCCATGCTGCATGTCCTGCTGCCGCGTGTGGCGATCGGTTGGCGGCTGGTCCTTGCCACGCTGGTCGAGGCCGGGTGGGAGATCGCCGAGAACACCAGCATGGTGATCGAACGCTATCGCGCTGTGACCATCTCGCTCGACTATTACGGCGATGCGGTGGTGAACTCGGTCGGCGACATGCTGGCGATGATGCTTGGCTTCTGGCTGGCGCGGGTGCTGCCGGTCTGGCTTTCCGTGGCGTTATTTCTGGGAACCGAGGCGGTGACGATCTGGTTCATCCGCGACGGGTTGATCTTGAACGTGCTGATGCTGCTCTGGCCCATCGAGGCGCTGCGTCAGTGGCAGGCGGCGGGCTGACGGCCCGGACAGGAGGATGCGATGAAACGACTGATTGGGCTGGCGATGCTGGCCGCCTTCCCCGCAATGGCCGAGGAAGTGGGCGAGATCGGCGTCGACTGGGTCGGCAATGACATCATCATCGAGGCCATCGCCGATCCCGAGGTGCCGGGCGTGACCTGCCACCTGGCCTATTTCGACCGCTCGGTGATCGACCGGCTGAGCCAGGGCAACTGGTTCGAGGATCCGTCGAACTCGGCCATCGAATGCGCCCGGACCGGGCCGATCACGGTGGGCGACATCGCCCGCGGCAAGACGGGCGAGGATGTGTTTTCCGAAGGCCGCTCGCTGATCTTCAAATCGCTGCGGGTGAAGCGCGTCTATGATGCGACGAATGGCGTGCTCGTCTACCTCGCCCATGCCAATGAGTTGACCGAGGGCTCGGCCAAGATGGCGATCTCGACCGTGGCGCTGACGCCCGAGGAAAAGGCCGCGGCAGGGCCGAACTGAGCCGGCTTGCCGTTCGACCTTCCGCTGCGGTTGCCTTGCGAAAGGCCGCGCTGCCGGTTTCCGGCGCAGCCGATTGCTGCATTGCGGCAAAAGCCGGTTGAACAGGCCCGTTCCGGTGGACAGAGCGGCGGCTTTGGATTAGGGACTCTCTTTCGGGAAGAACTTATGACACCACACCGCAGAGTCGCGAAATACAACCTTGGCCAGGTCGTCCGCCATCGCAGCCGCGATTTCAGGGGGGTGGTTTTCGACATCGATCCGGAATTCGCCAATACCGAAGAATGGTATGAATCGATCCCCGAGGATGTGCGTCCGGCCAAGGACCAGCCGTTCTATCATCTCTTTGCAGAGACCGAGGCCACCTATTACGTCGCCTATGTCTCCGAGCAGAACCTTGTGCCCGACCGTTCGGGTGAACCGGTCGATCATCCCGAGGTGGTCGAGATGTTCGGCGAGTTCAAGGATGGCCGCTATCCGCTTCAGTCCTTGCTGAACTGATCGCCCTGGCTGTCGGGCGACGCAGGGGCCGTTTCGTCCGAGACCGGCACGCGGAAGGCCAGGAAGTTGCGACGTTCCTCGCGGTAGTAATACAACTCCTGCGTCAGGTCGTGGATCAGGAACCAGCCGAAGCCGCCTTCGGGCAGGTCGATCTCGCTGATCGCGGGGGCATCGGGGGGCAGCAGGCAGCCGGCCGGCAGCGAGATACCGTCATCGGTCACCGCGCAGGACAGCATGCCGGCAAGGCGGACGATGCAGAGATGGATCAGCGGCGCGGCGCGATGGCCGGCTTCCGACCCGGAATCCTCGCTGCTATCCGCTGCGCCGGGGCCGTGTTCGGCCACGTTGTTCAGCACCTCGGCCAGCACAAGCTCCAGCCGGCCAAGCGCATCCTCATCGATCTCGGCGGCAAACCGGCGGCGGATGTCGGTCAGCGTGTCGCGGACGATCCGGGCCTCGGCGCGCAGGACGCGGTGAAACATGGTCTGGGCCGGCCGGCTCATTTCGCCGGTCTTCTCGGAATCGAGGTTCTTCGCGGTATTCATCAGCCGGCCTCCCTTGCCTGATCGGGCGCGGCCGAGATGTTGAACACGCTGTCCATCCGGGTCAGCCGGAAGACCCGTTCGACATTCGGCGTCAGGCCGCGCAGGACCAGCGGGATGCCGTCAGGCATGGCCTTGTGGATGGCGATCATCGCGCCAAGGCCGGAACTGTCCATGAAATCGACCCGCTGCAGGTCCAGAAGCACGGTCTTGCGGCTGGTCGACACGATCTCGCGCATCCGGTCCTTGAAGCTGGTTGCCACGGCGGCATCCAGTCGCGGCTCTGCAATCGTGACGAGGATCTGGTGCAGATCCGGCACAACGATCAGGTTCATCGGCGCATCCCTTGCAGATTCGGTTCCGGGATCCTGAATAGGGCCAAGACGTTACCATCCGGTAAGCGCGGCACGGGTCGGCGTGGTCCGATTCCGACAATTCGAACCACCTTGCCTGCCGCCGGCGATCTCGGAGAGGCCCGGCAGCCTCACTTCACGCCCGAAATCGTGGCAAGAGGCGGGCAATGCGCTGATCCGGCGGAACTTTCCGCAAAGTTTCGCGCTTGGCTTCTAGACTTTGGCGCTGCGCTTGCTGATCATCGCGGAACGCAACGGCTCGTGAACAGGGCCAGCCGCGGAAGGGGGGGACATGAATTTCTATAACGAGATGTACGAGGGCGAGAACGTCCGCGAACCCTATGCGCGCCTGCGCAGCTGGGTCGAGACCATGCCCGACGATTTCCGCCAGATGAAGCAGGCCGAGGCCGAGGACCTGTTCCGCCGCATCGGCATTACCTTCGCCGTCTATGGCGAGGGCGGCGATCCCGACCGGCTGATCCCCTTCGACATGATGCCCCGGGTCTTCGAACAGGCCGAATGGCGCAGGCTGGAACGCGGCATCAAGCAGCGGGCGCGGGCGCTGAACGCCTTTCTGCGCGATGTCTATGGCCGGGCCGAGATCGTGCGTGCGGGGCGCATTCCGGCAAGGCTGGTATATCAGAACGAGGCCTACGAGAAATCCGTGGTCGGTGTGGTGCCGCCGCGCGGGGTCTATTCCCACATCATCGGCATCGACCTTGTGCGCACCGGCAAGGATGATTTCTTCGTGCTCGAGGACAATTGCCGCACGCCGTCGGGCGTCAGCTACATGCTGGAAAACCGCGAGATCATGATGCGCATGTTCCCGCAGCTTTTCCGCAACAACCGGATCGAGCCGGTGGACCAGTATCCCGAACTCTTGCGCCGGACGCTGGAATCGGTGGCGCCTGCCAAGTGCCAGGACCGGCCGACCTGCGTGATCCTGACGCCGGGCCATTTCAACAGCGCCTATTACGAGCACAGTTTCCTTGCGAACCTCATGGGGGTGGAACTGGTCGAGGGGCAGGACCTCTTTGTCGATGGCGAATTCGTCTACATGCGCACCACGCAGGGTCCCAAGCGCGTCGACGTGATCTATCGCCGGCTCGACGACCCCTATCTTGACCCGCTGTGCTTCCGCCCCGATTCCATGCTGGGCGTGCCGGGGCTGATGGACGTCTATCGCTCGGGCGGGGTGACGATCTGTTCGGCCCCCGGCGCCGGCGTGGCCGATGACAAGGCCATCTATACCTTCGTCCCCGAGATGGTGCGCTTCTACCTGGGCGAGGAACCGCTGCTGAAGAACGTGCAGACCTGGACGCTGTGGAAACCCGACGACTACAAGTATGTCATGGAGAACCTGCCGGACCTGGTGGTGAAGGAGGTTCACGGCTCGGGTGGATACGGGATGCTGGTCGGGCCGAAATCGACCAAGGCCGAGATCGAGGAGTTCCGCAAGAAGATCGAGGCCGATCCGTCCAATTACATCGCACAGCCCACGCTGGCCCTGTCGACCTGTCCGACCTTCGTCGAGGAGGGAATCGCGCCCCGGCATGTGGACCTCAGGCCCTATTGCCTCTGCGGTGACCGGATCGAACTGGTGCCGGGCGGTTTGACCCGCGTGGCGCTGCGCGAGGGATCGCTGGTGGTGAACTCGTCGCAGGGCGGCGGGGTCAAGGACACCTGGGTTCTGACGGAATAAGGGAGGGACAGGACATGCTCAGCCGCACCGCCTCGAACCTGTTCTGGATGGGCCGCCATCTGGAACGCGCCGAAACCGCCGCCCGCCTTCTGGATGTGGGCCAGCGCATCACGCTGATGCCCAATACCGACGAGGGTTATCAGAGTGAATGGGCCTCGCTGTTGCAGGCCTCAGGAACATCGGATGCCTTTGCCGCGAAATACGGCGCCGTGACGCAGGAGAAAATCGAGGAATTCCTGTTCTTCGACCGCGACAACCCCTCGTCGGTGGTGTCCTGCCTGCAGCAGGCCCGCGAGGGCGGGCGGATCGTGCGCACCGCGCTGACCGGGCAGGTCTGGGACGCGCTCAATGTCGCCTACCAGGATCTACGCAAGATCGAGAAGACGCCGCGTGACAAGATCGACATGGCAGAACTGACCGATTTCACCACGCGCCACGCCTCGACCGTGCGCGGTGCGATCAACGCGACGCAGCTGCGTAATGACGGCTGGCATTTCATGAATCTCGGCTATTGCCTCGAGCGTGCGGATGCGACCGCGAGGCTGCTTGACGTGAAATACTTCGTGCTACTGCCGCGCATCGAGTTCGTTGGGTCAGGACTCGACACCTATCAATGGCAGGTGATCCTGCGCGCCCTGTCGGCGCACCGGGCCTTTCACTGGGCCTATGGCGGCGATGTGACGGCGGGACGGGTGGCCGATTTCCTGATCCTGAACGGGGAAAGCCCGCGCTCGCTGATCACCTCGCTTTACGAGGCCGTCTGGCATCTAGAAGGGCTGGCCCGTCGCTATGGCGACAAGGTGCCGACCACCGCGCGCGACAAGGCGCGCGAGGTCTTGGAACGCCTGCAGAACCAAGAGATCGACACCATCTTCGACGACGGGCTGCACGAGTTTCTGACCTGGTTCATCACCGATATCGGCAAGGTCGCCTCGCTGGTGCATCAGGACTATCTGCAAGGGGGGGTCTAGGCCATGAGACTGCAAATTCTGCATGAAACCGTCTATGGCTATGATCAGCCGATCCGCAACCTGGTGCAGAGCCTGCGGCTGACGCCCACGGTCTTCGAGGGGCAGAAGACCCACGAATGGTCGATCGACGTGACCGGCGGGATGCGCGGCCCCGGCTTTCGCGACGGCGCCGGCGACTGGATCGAGGGCTGGACGGTGCGCGGCCCGGTCGAGGAGATCGCCGTGCGGGTCTCGGGCCGAATCGACACGCGCGACACGGCGGGGGTCTTGCGCGGCCATCGCGAGCAGATCCACCCGCTGGCCTATCTGCGCGACACCAAGCCCACCCGTGTCGATGACGGGCTGCGCGCGCTGGCCGGGTCGGTCACCTCGGCCGCCGATCACCTCGATCTTGCGCATCAGCTGTCTGCGGCTGTCGGCGCGGCGATCCGCTATACCAACGGCGTCACCGAGTCCCTGACCACCGCCGCCGAGGCGCTGGCCCTGGGCGAGGGGGTCTGCCAGGACCACGCCCATGCACTGATCGCCGTGGCGCGCGAGCGTGACCTGCCGGCGCGCTATGTCTCGGGCTACCTGCATTCGACCGAGGACGGGCAGAGCCATGACGCCGCCCATGCCTGGGCCGAGGTCTTTGTCGAGGGTCTGGGCTGGGTCGGCTTCGACGCCGCCAACCATTGCTGCCCGGACGAGCGTTATGTGCGGCTGGCCTCGGGGCTGGACGCGCAGGATGCCGCGCCGATCCGGGGTGTGGCCATGGGCATGGCGACCGAGAAGCTGGCCGTGGCGGTGCGGGTCGAGGAGATCGAGCAATAAAGCAGCCCCGGGCACGGCCGCTGCGACGAGATGTCCGAAATCTCTGCTTGAGTTGCGGCCCGTCGCGGCGCGATCAATAGGGCCATGAAGCCCAAGATCCTGACCACCTTGCCCGGCTATACGCGCGCGGGGTTTCTGGCCGATCTCGCCGCCGGGATTACCGTGGCGATGGTCGCCATGCCGCTGAGCATCGCCATTGCCATCGCCTCGGGCGCCGAGCCGGCAACCGGGCTGGTAACCGCGATCGTGGCGGGCTTCCTGGTCTCGGCCCTTGGCGGCAGCCGGGTGCAGATCGGCGGCCCGACAGGGGCTTTCATCGTCGTGGTCTATGGCGTCATTGCCGAGCATGGTCGGGACGGGCTGGTCATCGCCACCTTCATGGCCGGGATCATCCTCTTGATCGCCGGGCGCCTGCGCGCCGGGCGGCTGATCGCGCTGGTGCCCGAGCCGGTGATCAACGGTTTCACCATCGGCATCGCCATCATCATCGCCACCAGCCAGGTCAAGGATCTGCTGGGAATGCAGATCGCCCATGAGCCGGCGGATTTCATCGAGAAGATCCCGGCGCTGTGGCAGGCACGCGAGACGATCAGCCCGGCCAGCCTTGCCATCGGGCTGGCGACCATGGCGGGGGTCATTGCCCTGCGCCGCGCCTTTCCGCGCCTGCCGGGGCTGATCCTTGCGGTCGGCGCGGCTTCGGCGTTGGTCGCGGTGCTGAATCTGCCGGTGGACAGCATTGGCTCGCGCTTCGGCGCCTTGCCCTCGGGCCTGCCGATGCCGGCGCTGCCCGATCTCGGCTATCACCGGATGATCGAACTGTTGCCCTCGGCGCTGGTCATCGCCTTTCTGGCGGGGGTGGAGTCGCTCCTCTCGGCCATCGTCGCCGACCGGATGATCGGCGGAGCGCATCGGCCCAATGCCGAGCTGGTGGCGCAGGGCGCGGCCAATCTGGGCTCGGCGCTGTTCGGCGGCCTGCCGGCCACCGGGGCCATCGCGCGGACGGCAACCAATGTGCGCGCGGGCGGGCGCACGCCGGTGGCGGGGATGGTCCATGCGCTCACGATCCTCGTGGTGATGCTGGTTGCCGCCCCGCTGGCCGGCTACCTCGCGATGCCGGCGCTGGCTGGGCTTCTCATTCTGACCGCGTGGAACATGAGCGAACCGCATCGCTGGGGCGAATATCTGCGCGCCCCGCCCTCGGACCGCTTTCTGATGGCGCTGACGCTGGTGCTGACGGTCTTGACCGATCTGGCGCTGGCCATCGGTGTCGGGGTTGGCGTCGGCCTCGCCTTGCGTATGCTGAGGCGCGATGTTCCCCCTGCCGACTGGCAGCCGCCCGAAAGGTGACCCCGATGCTGATCCGACCGCTGGACCCGGCAGCCGACCTGCCGCTGGTCGCGGCTTTCTATGCCGATGCCCCGGATTACTGGCTCTTGGCCGAGGGTGTGCTGCCCGGCCCCGAAAAGGCGCGCGACTTCTTCACCGACTGCCCGCCCGGCTCCGATCCGGCTGCCGCGCATCGGCTGGGGCTGTTTCTGGATGATCGCCTGTCGGGGTTGGTGGAACTCTCCTTCGGTTTCCCCGAGCCCGAGGACGCCTATCTGGGTCTGATGATCCTCGGTCCCTGGGCGCAGGGCGGCGGGCATGGCGCGCGGGCGCTGGCCCATGTCGAGGCTTTGGCGCGGCAGGCCGGCTGCCCGCGCCTCTATCTGGGCGTGCTGGGCCGCAATCCGCGTGGGCGGGCCTTCTGGCAGCGCGAAGGCTTTGTGGCAACGGGCATCAGCCGTGTCACCGATCAGGGCGACAGGGTTCACCGGATGATGAAGCCCCTGTAACCCGCCGCGTCAGAGCGTGATCCGATACCGCGCGAATCCGTCCGCGCCATCGCCCGCCGCCTTGATGGTCAGGCCCTTCACCTGATCCAGATAATCCGCCGCCTTCGGGCCGGTGTCGAACAGCACGGTTGCGCCATTCAGCGGCGCAAAGCTCCAGTTGCCATCCGCCGCCGGGTCGATGGTCCCCTGATCGACGATATAGCGCACGATGATGTCGCGGTTGGTGTCCGGCCCCTCGAAGACGATGGTGCTGCCGTCATTGCCGGGGAAGGTGCCGCCCCCGCCGGCGCGATAATTGTTCGTCGCCACGATGAATTCCGCCGCCGGATCGATGGGCTTCCCGTCGAAGGTCAGACCGACGATCCGGTTCGCCCCATCATCCACCAGCACCCCCTCGCTGTCGAATTTAGACGGCTGCGACAGGTCGATCTGATAGCTGACCCCGTCGATCACGTCGAAATTGTAGCTGGGGAAATCCGGGTTCAGCAGGATCTGGTCGGCCTCGCCCGGGGTGATCTGGTTGAACATGCCGGCGCTGCGTTCCAGCCAGTCCTTGACCTCTGCGCCGGTGATCTTCACCGCGCGGATGGTGTTCGGATAGAGATAGAGATCGGCGACATTCTTGATGGCGATGTCACCCGTCGGCACATCAGTATAATACTCGGGACCACCTCGCCCGCCGGCCTTGAAGGGCGCCCCAGCCGAAAGGATCGGCAGGCCGGCATTCGGCGTGCCCTCCATCATCTGGGCGATATACCAGGTCTGGGCATTGGTGACGATCTGGACGCTCGGATCATCGGCCACCAGCGCGAAATAGCTGTAAAGCGGCGCCGTGGTCTTGCCGACCGCGCGGCGGATGTAATCCAGCGTCGCCTCGTGCTCGGCTTTCACGCTGTCCTCGACCGCGACGACACTTTCGACCAGCGGCACGATGCTGCGATCCTCCTTGCGTTCGAAGATCGGCCGCGCCTCGACCGTGTGACCGGCGATTTTCCAGGCATCGCCCTCGCGCTCCAGCATGAGGTCGATCAGCCCCATATGGCTGCCCCAGAAGCCTGCCATCACCGCCGGCTTGCCGGCCAGCGTGCCGGCCTGAATATCGGCGCCCTCGATGCCCTCGTAATCCGGGCCGGGGAAGACCAGATGCTGATGCCCGGTCAGCACCACGTCGATGCCCTCGACCCCGGCCAGCGCCAGCGCCGCATTCTCGGCATCAGGCTCAAGCGGCAGCGGGTCGATGCCGGTATGGGCCAGCGCGATGACCAGATCCACGCCCTCGGCCTTGAGCTTCGGCACCCAAGCCTCGGCCGCCTCGACCATGCCGCGCGCGGTGACGTTGCCCTCCAGATGCTTGCGGTCCCATTGCATGATCTGCGGCGGCACGAAGCCGATCAGACCGATGCGGATCGGATGGGTCGCGCCCGCGCCATCGGTCAACTCGCGCTCCAGCACCGCATAGGGCGGGACCAGCGTGGCATCCTGATCGGCGGTCTCGCCCGCGACCGTCGCCACATTGCAGCAGATGATCGGGAAATTGGCGCCCGACAGGGTGTTCTTGAGGAAAGTCAGGCCATAGTTGAACTCGTGGTTCCCCAGCGTGCCGCCCTCGACGCCGACGGTGTTCATCGCGGTGACGATCGGGTGCATCTCGCCCTGCGCCATGCCGCGTTCATAGGCGATGTAATCGCCAAGCGGGTTGCCCTGCAGGAAATCGCCATTGTCCAGCAGGATCGAATTCGTCGCCTCGGCCCGGACTGCGCCCACCAGCGCCGCCGTTCGGGCAAGGCCGACGGTATCGACCGGCTTGTCGGCGTAATAGTCATAGGGCCAGACATGCACATGCAGGTCGGTCGTCTCCATGATCCGCAGATGTGCCTGCCCCGCCTGCGCCCGCACCGAGAAGGGGTGCAGCACGACAAGACCGGCGGCGGCGACCGAGGTTGACAGGAAGCCGCGACGGGTGATGGTGGGGGTCATGGGCATCGTCTGCTCCTGCGCATTGGGGATGAGGGAAGGCTAGCATCATGTGGTCCGAAGACAAGCTGAAGGCCCTCAGGGCGCAATTTGCCGAGGGCGCGGGCGGTGACATCGCCGACCCGGATTTCGCCCGCATCGCCAAACTGATCTTCAAGGATGGCGACCGGCGACGCGCGCCCTATGCCGGGCTGCCGACCTTTCTGGATGCCCCGGTTCAGGACGGCGATCCCTCGGGCCTGCAGGTGGCGATCTACGGCATGCCGATGGATCTGGCGGTGACGAACCGCAACGGCGCGCGCTTCGGCCCGCGTGCTCTGCGCGCCATCGAGCGGGTCGGCCCTTATAATGACGCGCTTGGCACCGCGCCGGTGCACGAGATGGCGGTGGCCGATATCGGCGACGTGCCCTTCCGCTCGCGTTTCGACCTGCACCAGAGCCTCGACGACATCACCGCTTTCGTCGACCGCATCCTTGCCGCCGGGGCCTTGCCGCTTGGCGTCGGGGGCGATCATTCGGTCAGCCATGCGGTCCTGCGCGCGGTGGGGCGCGACCGGCCGGTGGGCATGATCCATATCGACGCCCATTGCGACACCGGCGGCAGCTATGAGGGCGAGAAGTTCCATCATGGCGGCCCCTTCCGCAATGCGGTGCTGGACGGCGTTCTGGACCCCGAGCGCACCATCCAGATCGGCATCCGCGGCGCCTCGGGCTATGTGTGGGAGTTTTCTTATGCCTCGGGCATGACCGTGGTGCATGGCCGCGAGGTCTCCGAGGATCGCATCCCCGAGATCATCGCGCAGGCCCGCGCGGTGGCGGGTGACGGGCCGGTTTATGTCAGCTTCGACATCGACAGCCTCGATCCGGCCTATGCACCGGGAACCGGCACGCCCGAGATCGGCGGGCTTTCGACCCGCGAGGCACTGGCGATCCTGCGCGGTCTGAAGGGGCTGAACATCGTCGGCGGCGACGTGGTCGAGGTCGCGCCCGCCTATGACGCCACCAACAACACCGCCCATGCCGGGGCGCAGATGCTGTTCGAGATCCTGTCGCTGATGCAGTTCAGCCCGGCGCTGAAGGGGTGAGTCCTAGACATTTGGTCACGGCTGGAACGGGCGTTCCTCGCAATGATTGCGGCGCGCGTCCCGTGAACATATGATGCCCGGCGACACTTGGACTGGACGATGGACGAATGACCTATTGCGTGGGGCTGAAACTGAATGCGGGGCTGGTGCTCTTGTCGGATACGCGCACCAATGCCGGGCTCGACAACATCGCCATCTATCGCAAGATGTTCTTCTTCGAAAACCCCGGCGAGCGCGTCATCGCCATCATGACCGCCGGTTCGCTGTCGGTGACACAGACCACGCTGGCGCGGCTGCACGAGGCCATCGATGACGAGATGGCCGACGAGACCACCTCGATCCTGAAGGCCCCGACGATGCTGCAGGTGGCCTCGATGATCGGCGACTGCCTCGCCCGGACCCGGCGCGAGATCTCGGACCAGCTGCGCGATCTGAGCCAGCATCAGGCCTCGGCCAGCTTCATAGTGGCCGGCCAGCGTGCCGGCGGCGACATGCGGATGTTCCTGATCTACCCGGAAGGCAATTTCATCGAGGCGACCGAGGACACGCCCTTCCTGCAGATCGGCGAGCATAAATACGGCAAGCCGATCCTCGACCGGGTGGTGACGCCGGCGACCAGCCTTGCCGATGCGCAGAAGGCGGTGCTGCTGTCGATGGATTCGACCCTTCGGTCGAACCTGTCGGTGGGGATGCCGCTGGATCTGGCGATCATCGAAAAGGATGCCTGCGCCGTCAGCGCGAAACGCCGCATCCTCGACGGCGATCCCGATTTCGCCCGGATGAGCGTCGAATGGTCGAACGCCCTGCGCGACAGTTTCGTCAAGGTCTCGATTTAAGAGGGCGCGGCCGGAACCGCGCCCACCCGCAGGATCACTTGGCCGGGACGCCCGCCGCCCACTCATCCCAATGCACTACCATGTCATCGACCACCGCCGCGCCGACGGCATGGATGTTCTGCAGAGTCTCGTCAAAGCCGCCCGCCGTTTCGCCCGGCGCCGGGTCCAGATGCGCCAGCGTGGTCTCGTTCGGGTTGCCCTGATCGAAATTCACCGCCCCGCGCAGGCTGAGGATGCGATCGGTGCCATGCAGCCGGCCGATCACCTGCGCCAGCGCCGCCGCCTCCATCTCGGTGATGACGTAATCATCCGCCTCGTAAAGTTTGGCGATATACTGTGCCTCTTCCGACAGGCCCGGCCCGTGGAAGAAGGTATCGCCGGTCATATGCGTGCCGACCCCGACACTCGGCGCGGCCAGCGCGGCTTCGTCGGGATAGCGCAGGCGATAGGCTTTGGCGTCCTCGGAATCGACCAGCGTGACGCCGCCGCTCAGCTCCATCGCGCGTGCGGTCAGCGCCGGGTCCAGCTGGAACAGCCGCACCGCCTCATAGCCCTTGCGCGGCATGAACAGCGGATCGCCCTCGGGCACCTCGCCCTCGGCCCACCGATGGCCCAGATCGTAATCGACCAGCCAGCTTCCCCAGAAGACCGAGCCGATGGTCCCGCGCGAGGGCGGCGTGCCGGCCACCCCGGTCAGCAGGTAATAGCTTTGCGAGAAGTCGAAGGCCGGGTTCAGCAGGATCGCCATCATCGAGGCCGATGAGGCGACCTTGCCCATGCCCAGCACCGCACCGCAGACGCCATCATCGTTGCAATAGACCGGCTGCGCCGCGCCCGCGACCTCGATCGGCGTGGCGTCGGACCAGTAATCGTCGAACCAGTACTGGAACTCGCCCGCGCGGTCGCCGGTCATCTCGCCGATCTCGAACATCGAGCCGACGAAGACCTTGACCTTCACCGGCTCGGCTTGGGCAAGGGCGGGCAGGGTTGCAAGCGTGGTCAGCAGGGCGGCGCGCAGGACGGGCATGGTTCTCTCCTTGATTTGCCCCAGATAGGGCGGGGTGCGGCGGATTGTCCAGTTGCCGCAGGTGCTTGCCTGTGCCGGCGCGCTGGGCCAAGGTCGCGGCATGACCGCGCTTGCCCGTTTCATCGCCGCCACCGGACTTGCCAATTTTGGCGATGGCATCGCCATCGTCGCCTGGGGCTGGATCGCCACACAGCTGACCCGCGACCCGCTGTTGATCGCGCTGGTGCCGGTGGCGCTGAAGGCGCCGTGGTTCGTCTTTTCGCTGCCCGCCGGGATCATCGTCGACCGCTTTGACCGCCGCCGGCTGATCCTTGCCGCCGATACGCTGCGCGCCCTGGCCTATGCCGGGGCGGGGCTGGCGATCTGGGCGGCGCTGCCCTTTGACGAACCGCCATTGCGCGGCACCGACCGGCCGTTGATCTTCGCGCTGGTGGCCGGGGCGGCGATCACCGTGGGCATTGCCGAGGTGCTGCGCGACAATGCCGCCCAGACCATGCTGCCCGCGCTGGTCCCCGAACACGACCTCGAACGCGCCAATGGCCGGCTGTGGTCGGTCGAGTTCGTGATGAACAATTTCGTCGGCACGGCGGCGGCGGGGCTGTTGCTGGGCCTGTCGCTGGCCCTGCCCTTTGGTGTCAATGCGGCCGCGCTGGCCCTGTCGGTGGCGCTGGTAGCCGGGCTGAAGGGCGATTTTCGCGCTGAAACTGAGGCAAAGGCGCCCGCGACGCGCAACTGGCGGGCGGAACTGCGCGAGGGCGTGGCCTATCTTCTGGGCCAGCCGATCCTGCGCAATCTGGCGATCCTGACCGGTCTGTTCAATTTTTCCTTCGAGGCGATGATGGTCACGCTGGTCCTCCTGGTGCAGGAACGGCTGCAACTTGGCCCGCTGGCGATCTCGGCCATCATGGCGGCGGGCGGTGCGGGCGGGGTGCTGGCCGGGCTGATCAATCACCGCGTCGTCGATTGGCTAGGCCGATCCCGCGTCTTGCAGATCACCATGGCGGCCGCGATGGTCTTTCCGCTGACCGTGCTGTTCGCGGCAAGCGGCGTGCCCGGCCTCATCCTGATCTGCGCGGGCTTCTTCATCAGCGAGTTCGGCGGAGTATTGTGGAATACCGTCTCGGTCAGCTATCGCCAGCGTCACATCCCGCGCCGGCTGCTGGGCCGGGTCAATTCCGCCTATCGCCTCTTCGCCATCGGCATGGCGCCTTTGGGCATGTTTTCCGCAGGCTTACTGACCCGCGGGGTCAGCGAATCGGTGGGTCGCCAGCCGGCACTGTTAGCGCCTTACATATTGGGATTGTTGATCTTTGCCCTGACGACGATTGTCTTCTGGCGCTTCCTTGGCCGCGCCTTTCCCGTTGAGCCAGACGATCAGCCGCGCTAGTCAGACCTCAGGCAAGGGGACCACTGACATGAGCGAGAAGAAATCCGTCCGGGCGCGCATCACGCCGGAAGAGGCGCTGGCCTATCACATGGAGCCGCGACCGGGGAAATACGACATCGTCGCCTCGACGCCCATGACCACGCAGCGCGACCTGAGCCTTGCCTATTCGCCCGGCGTCGCGGTGCCGGTGCAGGCCATCGCCGACCGGCCCGAGACCGCCTATGACTATACCGTCAAGGGCAACATGGTCGCCGTCATCTCGAACGGCACCGCCATTCTGGGCATGGGCAATCTGGGGGCGCTGGCCTCGAAGCCGGTGATGGAGGGCAAGGCGGTACTGTTCAAGCGCTTTGCCGATGTGAACGCCATCGATATCGAACTGGACAGCGAGGACCCCGAAGAGATCATCAATGCCGTCCGGCTGATGGGCCCGACCTTTGGCGGGATCAATCTGGAAGACATCAAGGCGCCCGAATGCTTCATCATCGAGCAGCGCCTGAAAGAGATCATGGATATCCCGGTCTTCCATGACGACCAGCACGGCACGGCGGTGATCTGCGCGGCGGGCCTCATCAACGCGCTGGAGATGTCCGGCAAGAAGATCGAGGATGTGCGGATCGTCCTGAACGGCGCCGGGGCCGCCGGCATCGCCTGTCTGGAACTGTTGAAATCGATGGGTGCGCGGCATGACAACTGCATCATGTGCGACACCAAGGGCGTGATCTACCAGGGCCGCAGCGAGGGCATGAACCAGTGGAAGTCGGCCCATGCCGTCGCCACTGACCTGCGCACGCTGGAGGAGGCCATGCGCGGGGCGGATGTGTTCCTTGGCGTCTCGGCCAAGGGCGCGGTGACGCAGGCCATGGTGGAAGCCATGGCCGACAACCCGGTGATTTTCGCCATGGCGAACCCCGATCCCGAGATCACCCCCGAGGATGCCCATGCCGTCCGCCCCGACGCCATCGTCGCCACCGGCCGCAGCGATTACCCCAATCAAGTGAATAACGTTCTGGGCTTTCCCTACCTGTTCCGGGGCGCGCTGGACATCCATGCCCGCGCCATCAATGACGAGATGAAGATCGCCTGCGCCCGCGCGCTGGCCGAACTCGCGCGCGAGGACGTGCCCGACGAGGTCGCCGTGGCCTATGGCCGCAAGCTGCGCTTTGGCCGCGATTACATCATCCCGACGCCCTTCGATCCCCGGCTGATCCATGTCGTCCCGCCCGCCGTAGCGCAGGCCGGGATGGAGACCGGGGTGGCCCGGAGGCCGATCATCGACATGGCGGGCTATGTCCAGTCGCTGAAGAACCGGATGGACCCAACCGCATCGATCCTGCAGGGCATCCACGCCCGGGCGCGCTCGAAGCAGGCGCGGATGATCTTTGCCGAGGGCGATGATCCGCGCGTGCTCCGCGCCGCCGTGGCCTGGCAGCGGGGCGGCATGGGGCAGGCGCTGGTTGTGGGGCGCGAGACCGATGTGAAGGAAAAGCTCGAAACCGCCGGGCTTGGTGATGCCGTGCGCGAGATCGCCGTGGTGAATGCCAGCAACACCAAGCATCTCGACGCCTATCACGCGCATCTCTATGGCCGGTTGCAGCGGCAGGGCGTGGACCGCGAGGATGCCCACAAGATGGCCAACCGCGACCGCCATGTCTTTGCCGCGCTGATGCTGGCCCATGGTCACGGTGACGGGCTGGTGACGGGGGCAACGCGGAAATCGGCGCATGTGCTGGCCCAGATCAACCATGTGTTCGACGCGCGTCCTCAGGATGGCGCGGTCGGTGTGACGGCTGTGCTGCACAAGGGCCGCATCGTGCTGATCGGCGATACGCTGGTCCATGAATGGCCCGAGGCCGAGGATCTGGCCGATATCGCCACCCGTGGCGCACACGTCGCGCGGGGCTTGGGGCTCGAGCCGCGCGTGGCCTTCCTGTCCTTCTCGAATTTCGGCTATCCGCTGAGCGAGCGCGCCATCAAGATGGCCGAGGCACCCAAGGTGCTGGACGCCCGCAAAGTCGATTTCGAATACGAGGGCGAGATGACCGTGGACGTGGCCCTGAACCCCGAGGCCGCCGCCCGCTATCCCTTCAGCCGCCTGACCGCGCCCGCCAATGTTCTGGTCGTCCCGGCGCGGCATTCGGCCTCGATCTCGGTCAAGCTGATGCAGGAAATGGCCGGGGCCACGGTGATCGGCCCGATCCTGACCGGTGTGCCGCAGCCGATCCAGATCTGCTCGACCAGCTCGACCGTGAACGACATCCTGAACATGGCCGCCATCGCGGCGGGCGGGCTGGGGCAGGTGAAGTAGCCCGGCTCAGCGCGGCGGCAGCGGCAATCCCGTTGCCGGCGCTGCCCGCGGGTCGATCCCGTGCCGTTCGGCCATCCGTGCCAGCCAGCTGCCGGGTGGGGGCAGCCCCTGCCAATGGGTCGCCAGCACCCGCTTGGTATAGCCGAAAATGTGGACCGACAGGGTTTCCGGGCGAATGAAGGCGTCGGAACCGCCGGGTCGCCACAGGCGCTGCAGGGTGTTGGGCAAGAGCGGGTAGAAGACCTCGGGCGGCAGGGCAAAGCGGTCCTCGCCGCTGATTCGCAGCGCATGGGCCAGCATTCGCGGCCCGGTATCGCCCCAGGGCAGGTCCGCCACGCCAAGCGTGCCCTGCTTGCGCCGCCGCTCGACCCAGGCCGGATCGGACCAGGGCGGCGCGATCTCGTCCTGATCCAGAAAATCGCTCATCCAGCGCAGCGCGGCAGAATCCTGCGGCAGGGCGAGCACCCCGGACAGAATGCCGCCGGTGCCGTTATGGCCAAAGCCGTGATCCGAGGGCAGGTCATAGGGCCGGACGCAATAGGCATCGAGATCGGCCCAGATCACCTGCTGGCTTTGCAGCAGGCGGATGCGGAACAGGTCGGACCAGACCGCCAGTTGCTTGCGGGTCGGTTCGGGCGACAGGAAACCGGGGCGCGGCAGGATCTCGGTCGCCTCGCGGACTGGCGTGCCCTCGGGAATGCCGCCGACCGAATGGCCCAGATAGAGCGTGAAGTCGCAGCCCTGCTCCAGATAGGAGCGGATCACCATCTGCTCGACGAAGGACAGGTCTTCGCCCGCCCAGAAGCCTGCGACGGGGTGGGACCAGTGGCTCATTCGCCGAAATGCGCCATCCCGCGCGACCGTGCGAGGTCCACCTGCTTCTGCCGCTCGCGGAAGCGGGCGCGGTCGTCCTCGGAGTATTCGCCGGCGCAGCGGTGGCAGGCCACGCCTTCCTCGTAATCCGGGCGGGCCAGGTCCTCGGGGGCCAGCGGGCGGCGGCAGGCATGGCAGAGCACATGCGGACCCTGCCGCAGCCCGTGGCCAAGGCTGACGCGCTGGTCGAAGACGAAACACTCGCCCTGCCAGAGGCTCTCGGCCTCGGGCACCTCTTCCAGGTATTTCAGGATGCCGCCCTTGAGGTGAAACACCTCCTCGACGCCCTGTCCGCGCAGGAAATTGGTGGATTTCTCGCAGCGGATACCGCCCGTGCAGAACATGGCGATGCGCTTGCCGGCAAAGCGGTCCGCGTTCGCGGCCCACCAGTCGGGGAAATCGCGGAAGCTTCTGGTGCCGGGATCGACGGCGCCCTGAAAGGTGCCGATCTGGACCTCGTAATCGTTGCGCGTGTCGATCACCGCCACGTCGGGCGCGGAGATGAGGGCATTCCAGTCGGCGGCCTCGACATAGTGTCCGGTGCCGGCCAACGGATCGACCTGTGCCTGGCCCATGGTGACGATCTCGGATTTCAGCCGCACCTTCATCCGGCCGAAGGGCATCTCGGCTGCGGTGCTTTCCTTCCACTCCAGCGCGGCGCAGCCGGGCAGGGAGCGGATCTGTGCCAGCGCTGCATCGATGCCCTCGCGGGTGCCGGCGATGGTGCCGTTGATCCCTTCGCGGGCCAGAAGCAGCGTGCCCTTGATGCCCGCCGCCGTGCAGGCGTCAAGCAACGGCCCGCGCAGCGCGGACGGGTCGTCAAATCGGGTGAAGTGATAGAGGGCGGCGACGGTAAACATGGGCGGGGCCATAGCGCGAGAAGGCCCCGCCCGGCAAGCAGAGTCAGAACACCAGACCCATCGCCCAGCTGCCGATCAGGTAGCAGAACATGGTGATCAGGATGATCCCGGTCAGGTTCAGCACAAAGCCGCCCCGCGCCATCTGGCTGATCTTCACCACGCCCGAGCCGAAGACGATGGCATTGGGCGGCGTGCCCACCGGCAGCATGAAGGCGCAGGTGGCGGCGAAGGCGGCGGGGATCAGAAGCGTCATCGGGTCCGCCCCGATGCCCACCGCGACCCCGCCGAGGATCGGGATGAAGGTCGCCGCCGTGGCGGTGTTCGAGGTGATCTCGGTCAGGAACAGGATGATCGTCACCACGGCCGCCACCAGCGCGATGGTCGTCAGCGCCTCGAGTCCCTGCACCTGCTCGCCGAACCAGCTGTCCAGACCGGTCGCGGCCACTGCCGAGGCGAGGCTGAGACCACCGCCGAACAGCAGAAGCACGCCCCAGGGTAGCCCGTTCTCGGCATCCTTCCAGTCCAGCACCATGCGGTTGCGGCCCTGACCCGGCAGGATGAACAGCGCAATGCCCGCGGCGATGGCGATGGCGGTATCGTCCAGCCCGCCAAGGAAGCCGAGGCCGGGGATATTCGCCAAGAGGCCCGGCACGATCCACAGGAAGGCCGCGCCGCAGAAGACCACAAGCACCATCTTTTCGCCCTGGCTCAGCGGGCCAAGCTTGGCGATCTCGTCATCGATCATCGCCCGGCCGCCCTGAACCTCGGGCAGGTTGAAGCGATAGAGGATCTGGGTCATCAGCACCCAGGCGATCAGGATGAAGGTCAGAGCCAGTGGCACGCCGACCATCATCCATTCCAGAAAGCCGATCTCGCGGCCCAGCTCATCCGCCGCATAGCCCGCGACGATGGCATTGGGCGGGCTGCCCAAGAGCGTCCCCAGTCCGCCGATGCTGGCCGACCAAGCGATCGACAGCACCAGGCAGACGCCGAAGGTGCGGGTGTTCGGGTCGTCGACGATATCCGAGATCTTGTTGCCGGCCTGCAGCTGATCGGCCACCTCGGCCCCCTGGCTGGTATGGCCGCGCTCGATCACCAGCGCGAGGATCGACAGAGCGATGGGCAGCATCATCAACGTGGTGGCGGTGTTCGACACCCACATCGACAGGAAGCCCGTGGCCAGCATCATCCCCAGCACGATCTGGCGCGGCTTCACCCCGACCTTGCGCAGCGTCAACAGCGCGATGCGGCGGTGCAGGTTCCATTTCTCCATGGCGATGGCGATCAGGAAGCCGCCGACGAACAGGAAGACGATGGAGCTGGCATAGGGCGCAGTGGATTCCGAGACCGTGCGCTCGGTCAGCATCGGGATCAGCACGATGGGCAGAAGCGAGGTGGCGGCCAGCGGGATCGCCTCGGTCATCCACCAGATCGCCATCAGTGTGCCGATGGCGGCAACAAAGCGCGCGTCGGGCGCCAGTCCCTCGGATGTGCCCAGAAGCAGCCAGACCGCGAAGGCCGCGATCAGCCCGCCGATGCGTGCCCTCCAGATGAAGGTACCCGATGGCGTGTTCGGATCATTGTCGTGATCGTCGAACTCGCCCTGTTGATGAAACTGTTCGTTCAAACTCATTCCCCCCGTTCCTTCTGCTAAAAACTCCCCTTCTCATCTGGTTACGCTAACGCGGCGAGTTGAATCGGTCTATCGATTATCGCGCGAGGCTTGCGCAGGGCGGGCGCCGCCTCAGGGCGGGGCGGCATTGACGGGGCCAAATCCAGCCCATACCCATTGAGTTAGCAGAGGGAGGCCAGCCATGGCGGATGCGCTGATCGTGATCGACCTGCAGAACGATTTCTGCCCCGGCGGCGCGCTGGCGGTGGCTGGGGGCGATGAGATCGTTGGTCCGGTAAATGCGATGATGGGCGATTTCGACGCCGTGGTGCTGACCCAGGACTGGCATCCCGCGGATCACACGAGCTTTGCCGACAACCACCCGGGCGCGGCACCCTTCAGCCTGACCCAGATGCCCTATGGCCCGCAGGTGCTATGGCCGCGCCATTGCGTGCAGGGCAGCACCGGGGCGGAGTTTCATGCTGAACTTGTGGTGGACCGGGCCGACCTGATCCTCCGCAAGGGCTTCCGGCCCGCGATCGACAGCTATTCGGCCTTTTTCGAGAATGACCATGAAACCCCGACCGGGCTTGCCGGTTATCTGAACGAGCGGGGGCTGACGCGCTTGACCTTCGTCGGCCTCGCCCATGACTTCTGCGTCGCGTGGAGCGCCATCGACGCGGCGAAGCTGGGTTTCTCGGTGCGGGTGATCGAGGCGGCGACGCGCGCCATCGATCTGGAAGGCAGCCGTGACAAGGCGCGGTCGGACATGAAGGCGGCAGGGGTGGAACTGGTATGAACAACGGACCGATCGTCGACATTGCCGCGCGGGTCTATAACCACAAATGGAAGATCGACCCGATCGTCCGCTCGCTGATCGATGATGATTTCTACAAGCTCTTGATGTGCCAGTCGGTGTTTCGCAATCGGCCCGATACCAACGTCACCTTCAGCCTGATCAACCGCACCAAGTCCATCCGCCTTGCCGAGCTGATCGACGAGGGCGAACTGCGCGAGCAGCTGGACCATGTGCGCGGGTTGTCGCTGGCGCGGGGCGAAAGCACCTGGCTGCGCGGCAATACCTTTTACGGCAAGCGTCAGATGTTCCGGCCCGATTTCATGGAGTTTCTGGAGGGTCTGCGACTGCCCGCCTATCATCTCGAAAAGCGCGACGGCCAGTACGAGCTGACCTTCGAGGGCCGTTGGCCCGAGGTGATGCTCTGGGAAATCCCGGCGCTGGCGATCCTGATGGAGCTGCGCTCGCGCGCCGTGCTGAAGGATATGGGCCGGTTCGAGCTTCAGGTGCTCTATGCCCGAGCGATGGCCCGGCTGTGGGAGAAGATCCAGAAGCTGCGGGAGTTGCCAGACCTGAAGATCGCCGATTTCGGCACCCGCCGCCGCCACAGCTTCCTGTGGCAGGACTGGGCGGTGCAGGCGATGATCGAGGGCTTGGGCGACAGCTTCATCGGCACCTCGAACTGCCTGATCGCCATGCGCCGCGACATCGAGGCGATCGGCACCAATGCCCATGAACTGCCCATGGTGCGCGCCGCGCTGGCCGATAGCGACGAGGAACTGCGCCGCGCCCCCTACGAGGTTCTGGCCGACTGGCACGAGGAGCACGAGGGCAACCTGCGCATCATCCTGCCCGATACCTATGGCACCAAGGGCTTTCTTGACCACGCGCCCGACTGGCTGGCCGGCTGGACCGGCATCCGCATCGACAGCGGCGACCCGGCCGAGGGGGCCGAGACCGCCATCGCCTGGTGGACATCGCGGGGCGAGGACCCGCGCGAGAAGCTGGTGATCTTCTCGGACGGGCTGGACGTGGACAAGATCTTCGAACTGCACCACCAGTTCCACGGCCGGGTGAAGGTCAGCTTTGGCTGGGGCACGCTTCTGACCAATGATTTCCGCGGGCTGGTGCCGGGCGACGGGCTGGCGCCATTCAGCCTGGTCTGCAAGGCGGTCTCGGCGGAAGGGCGCCCCACGGTCAAGCTGTCGGACAATCCGGCCAAGGCCATGGGACCGGCGGACGAGATCGAGCGTTACAAGCGGGTCTTTGGCGTGGGCCGGCAGCAGGTTCAGGAGGTGGTGGTCTAGCCGCCGATCAGGCCCTGGCTCAGCCACTGGATCGCTGCCGACAGCAGCGCGGCGGCGGGGACCGTGACCAGCCATGCGGCGATGATCGAGGTCAGGTGGCTGCGGCGCACCAGCACGCGGCGGCGCACCTCGGCCGCAGGCAGGGCCTCGCGGCTTTTCCGGCGGCGGCGGTCGTGCCATTCGCGGAAGAAGCCGACCCCGAACACCCCGCCCACAGCGATATGGGTGGTGCTGACCGGCAACCCGGCCAGCGACGCGGCCAGCACCGTGATCGCCGTCCCCGACGAGACGCAGAAGGCCCGGACCGGGTTCAGCCTTGTGATGCCGCTGCCCACCATCTCGACCAGCTTGCCGCCGAAGAGAACCGTGCCTAGCGCGATCCCCGCCCCGGCCGCCAGCAGCGCCACCACGGGCAGATCGCCCGCCTGACCCGAGAGACGCGCGCCGTTCAGGATGACGGTCAGCGGCCCGGCGACATTGGCCGCGTCATTGGCGCCGTGGGCAAAGCCCATCAGCGCCGCCGAACAGAGCAGCGGCAGGCTGAACAGCTGCTTCAGCGCCAGCTTTTCGCGCCCCGCGCGGGCAATGCCTTCGGAGAGCCGCGCCACCGCCCAGTATTGCACGGCGACGGTGGCGGCGGCGGTGGCGATCAGCACCGGCAGCAGCGGCAGGCGCAGAAGCAGCAGGCCGAGATACAAAACGAACAGCGCGGCCAGCGCGGCGATCAGCCCCGGCAACCAGCGCCGGGCGGCGGCGATGCGATCGGGGGCGTCGTTTACCTTGGCCCGGATCAGCGCGAGAAGTCCGGCGGCAATGGCGGCGGCGACCAGCGGGGCAGCGACCCAGCCGATGGCGATCGAGGCCACGCCCGACCAGACCAGCGCGCCCGGCCCATAGGCCAGGAGCCCGGCCCCGCCGATGGCACCGACAATGGAATGGGTGGTGCTGACCGGCAACCCGCGCCAGCTGGCAAAGCTGATCCAGATCGCTGCGCCCAGCAGGGCCGAGAGCATCACCTGGTCGGCCCCCTGCAGCGCGCCGCCGGTCTCGGCCGAGGCATGGATGATCCCGCCCGAAATGCGCTCGGACACCGCGCCGCCGGCCAGGAGCGCGCCCAACACCTCGGCTGCGCCCACGATGATCAGCCCGGTGACCAGCGGCACCGCGCCCGCGCCCACTGCCGGGCCAAGGGCGTTGGCCACATCGTTCGAGCCGATGGAGAGCGCCAGGTAGGCCGCGACCGCCATCGCCGCCGCGATCATTGCCAGATCGGGCCGGCCGCCATATGCGCCGAGGGTCAAGAGCACGACTGCCGCGATGAAGATCAGCGCCGCGCCGATGGCCAGCACCGGTCGCGCCGCCTGAAGCTGCGCGATCTCGGCATTCGAGATGCGGTCCAGATCCTTGTCGAGAATGCGGAAGTCGGTGCCCGGGCGCGCCATGGCTCAGGCCCTCGGGCGCGCAGGGCGGGTCATGCGGCCCGGGCCAGACCCTGCAGGATCTGCTTCAGCCCGGCTTCGTTCACCAGTTCGGCGGCCTGCCCGGGGGCGAACCATTCGCGGTGGCGTTCCTCGTATTCGGGATAGTCGTCGGCCAGTTCCAGCACCTCGACCGGGTAAAGCGCAACCTCGACCGGCACGGCAAAGCCCTTGTCCTGCCGCTTGTCGTAGCGGAACCGGCCGAGTTCTGTCATGCCGACCTTGCCGCGCACCCCGGCCTCTTCCCAAGCCTCCTGCAGCGCGGCATGGGCAAGGCTGCGTCCCTCCATCGGCCAGCCCTTGGGGATGACCCACCGCCCGGTGTCGCGGCTGGTGATCAGCAGCATCTCGCCCGTTTCGGCCTTCCGGCAGATCGCGCCGACCTGCAGCGCCGGGGGACGGCGGCCGAGAATCATGCGCAGCGAGCGGCTCAGCATGTTCATTCCTCGGCCTCCACCCTGCCACGCATCGATTTCACCTCGCCACGCACCGCCTTGGCCTTCAACCGCCGCTTCTGGCTGCCAAGGGTGGGTCGCGTGGCAATGCGGCGCTTGGGTGCTTCGGTCGCGCGGCGGATCAGTTCGGCCAGCCTTTCGCGCGCCAGTTCGCGGTTGCGCGCCTGACTGCGGGTCTCCTGCGACAGGATCACCAGCGCGCCGTCAGTGGTCCAGCGCCGCCCGGCCAGCCGCTCGAGCCGGCGCTTCACCGGATCGGGCAGGTTCGGAGAGCGCGCGGCCTCGAAGCGAAGTTCGACCGCGGTTTCCACCTTGTTCACGTTCTGCCCGCCCGGTCCCTGCGACCGGGTGAATTGTTCTGTCAGCTCCCATTCCTCGATGGAGATGTTGTCGGTTATCTGAAGCATGGCCACAAGATATGGCCGGTTCACGCCCCATTCAAAGCGAGAATGTTTAAGCTGGCGTAAATTTGTGCAGAAATTTATCTACTATTCGCTTTCCGGCCAATGCGCGAAGGGCAGCACCGCGCCGTTCCGCCGGCTTTCCGCCACGCGCGACAGGTCGACCTCGGCCATGACCCAGCCCGGCTGGTCCATGCCGCCTTCGGCGATGACCCCGCTTTCGGGCCAGAACCCGTCCGGCGGAGCATAGATCGCCGCGCGGCCGCGATTCTCGTCGATGGCAGGGTTCCAGTCGCAATCGCCAACCGTCGGCGCCTGCACCACCACGCATTGCCCCTCGAGCGCGCGGGCCATGGCGCCGATGCGCACCCGGTTGAAGCCCGCGACGGTATCGGTGCAGCTGGGCACCAGCAGCAGTTCCGCCCCGGCCTCGACCAGCCGCCGGCCCAGCAGCGGGAACTCGCTGTCATAGCAGATCAGGATGCCGATGCGCCCGAGGCTGGTGTCAAACACCTGCAGGCCCGGCCCGCCGGTGACATGCCAGTCCTCGCGCTCGAACCGGGTCATCACCTGCTTGTCCTGATGCCCGATCCGGCCATCGGGACCGTAGAGCACCGCGCGATTCACCGGTCGCGCGCCAGCGAAATGCGGACCCGAGGCGGCAAGGATGTGGCAGTCGAACCGCCGCGCCAGTTGCGCGTGCAGATCAGCCACCGCCTCCGCATGCCGCGCGACCTCGTGGAGCGAGCTTTCCAGCGCGCCCGCCACCTCGCGCCCGCCGAGGCTCGCCAGTTCCATCGCGCCATATTCGGGAAAGACCAGCAGATCGGCGCCATCGGCCTCCTCGACCCAGCGGGTCAGCTTGGCCTCGTAATCGGCAAAGCTGTCGAACCAGTCGAACGGATATGCGGCGGCGGCGATCTTCATAGGGCGCGCATCCAGAATTGCAGCGGCTTCTCGGTCACCCCGGACTGTCCGCGATCCTTCCACGAAAACCGGGCCACCACGCCGGGCAGCGGGGCATAGCCGCGTTTCTGCCAGAAGCTGCTCAGGGGTCGGTAATCGGCGGGACGGTCGGGATGGTCCTCGGGCCGGATCACGCTGCAGAAGGCGCTGTAGCGCGCGCCGAGCGAACGCGCATGGGCCTCGCGCGCGTCGAAGAAGGCATGGCCCAGCCCGTGCCCGCGATATTCGGGCAGCAGCACCGATTCGGCGCAATAGAAGATGTCGTCCAGCGGCTCGGGCCGGTCGCGGAAGGCCAGGGCGAAATCCGCCGCATGGTCGCGCATCGGCGCACCGGTCGAGGCGCCGACGATCCGCCCCTGATCCTCGGCCACCACCACCACCGCACCGGGCGACTGGTAGGCCTTCAGGTAGTCACGCTCGTAGTCGAGATCGCCGTCATAGAGATAAGGCCAGTCGCGGAACACCGCGATGCGCAGCCGCGCCACGTCCTCCAGCGCGTCGGCCAGCGCCGCACCTGTCAGGACGCGGGCGGCGACGCTCATGCGCTGACCTGCCGGGTCCAGTCGGCAACGTTGTAATAGGTGGTGACGCGGGCGATCTTGCCGTCGCGCAGGGTGAAGAAGGACCCGGCCGGCAGGCGATAGGTCTGGCCGCGCGCCGGCGGCAAGCCCTCGTCGGTCTTCAGATAGGTGCCGTTCACGATGAATTCTGCCGCCGCCCGGTCGCCCGATTCATTGGCGAACACCACCAGATCGGTCAGGTTCTCGCGATAGCTTTCTGTCATATGGGCGTTGAATTCCGCGAACAGCGCCTTGCCGCGGCGGATCTGGCCCTCGTTCACGTGATGCTCGACCTCGTCATGCAGCAGCGCCAGCATGTCATCGGTGCGGCCCTCGTTGAAGGCGGTGAAATAGCTCTGGATCAGGGTTTTCGCGTCCATCGGAACCTCAATTTGCCGTTGACCGGGTCTAGCCCGCAGGGGCGCGGAAGTCACCTCACCCCTTGGGACCAGAGCCTCGGTTAACCGGCTGTTCATGCGCCTGCGCTAGAAGGTCAACGGTCAGGCGCGGAAATCGGGGGCCTCGTTGCGCGGAGAGTCGGAGACAGGCGAGGAGGGGGGCGAGGGCGAGGTTGCGGCGCTGCAGGCCGCGCTGAGGGATTGTGTCCTGGCGCTGCGCCAGGAACAGCCGGCCATGCCCGGCCTGCAGGACCTGCCGCCCGCCTCGGCTTGGTTGATCCAGCGGCTTGTTGAAGAGATCGCTGCCAGCCAGCGGCGCCTGCAGGGCTTCCGCGAGGCGGTCGATACGATCCGCGACGGATTCGCGATCTTCGACCCGGATCTTGCGCTGACCTTCAGCAACCGGTCGTTCCGCAGCTTTTTCGAGCCGGTGATTACCTGCGATCCCGGCGTCAGTTTGCTGCATCTGGTGCAAGAGGCGGCGCGGCATCACCTGATCGATCTCGATGCCGCGACGTTGGAGGCATGGGGCGAGCAGGTGGCCCGGAATGATGGGCGCGCCTCGGTCGCCTCGATCGCCGATGGGCGCAAGTATCGCTGGTACACCAAGCGCGACAGCCACGGCAACCTGATCTACCTGGCGAGCAATGTGACGGTCGAGATCGACCGCCAGCAGGCGCTGGCGGCCGCGCAGAAGGCGGCCGAACAGGCGGCCGAGGCCAAGACCAAGTTCCTGACCCATATGAGCCACGAATTGCGCACGCCGATGAACGGCATCCTCGGGATGGCCGAATTGCTGTGCGACAGCGATCTGGCCGGCGAGTGCAAGGTCTTCGCCGAAACCATCCGCAGTTCGGCCGAGGCGCTGTTACACCTGATCAACGATGTGCTGGAATTCACCCGTGGCCAGCATCACGGCATCCAGGTCAACCACAACGTCTTCGATCTGGAATGGCTGGCGGCCGAGGTGGTGACCCTGCTGCATCCCAATGCTGCGGCCAAGGGGTTGCGGCTCACGATGTCTTATGACCCGCTGACACCGGCCAGCTTTCACGGCGATGCCGGGCGCATCCGGCAGATCATGCTGAACCTGCTCGGGAATGGCATCAAGTATACGCCCGAAGGGGCAGTGCAACTGCGCATCCTGCAGCAGCGCAATCAGGTCGTGCTGACCGTCGAGGATAGCGGGCCGGGCATCCCCGAGGACAAGGTCGACACCATCTTCGAGAAGTTCAGCCAGTTGGGCGAGCCGGCGATTGCCGAGCGCAATGGCAGCGGGCTGGGCCTGGCCATCACAGCCCAGCTTGTGCAGGCCATGGATGGCCAGCTGTGGCAGACGAACCTGCCCGATGGTGGGTCTTGCTTCGGTGTCAGTCTGCCCTTGCCACCGGCAACCAAGCTGCCGCGTCGCGTTCCGGGCGACATTCCCGGGGGCAAGCTTCTGGTGATGATCCAGCCTGACCCGGGAACCCGTCGCCGGCTGCACCGCACGCTTGGCGCGGCCGGGCTGAGGGCTCGGATCGTTGCCGATGCGGCGGCGGCGGTGGAATCGATCCGCCGCTATGGCCGGGCGCGCTGGGTCTTGATCTATGACGACAATCCCGGAGAGCCCCCGGCTCTGGCGATGGAGCGGCTAGAGGTCCTTGGCCGGGCGGTCGAGTTCTGGCTGGTGGTCGGCGCGCTTCGGCCCTCGATCGACCCCGGCCGCTTCACCAAGATCCTGCGTCTGCCCTTCACCCGGCAGGCGGTCGGCGTCGAGATCCGCGAGGCGCTGGCCAGCGAATTGCAGGCGATGCCCGGCCCGATGCGCCGGATGCGGGTGCTGATCGCCGATGACAATGCCACGAACCGGCTGATCATCGAAAAGATGCTGCGCGACTGCAACATCGACCTGGTCAGCGCGCAGGACGGCAAGGAAACCGTGGAATTGTGGAGCCGGTATCGGCCCGACCTGATCCTGATGGACATCTCGATGCCGATCATGGACGGGCGCGAAGCCAGCCGCACCATCCGCGAGATCGAGGCGCGCGAGCATCTGCCCCGGACCAGCATCGTCGCGGTCACCGCCGACGCGGTGCGGCAGGACGGCAATGGCGTGGCCGAATTCGGCATCAACGAGGTGGTGGTCAAGCCGATCCGCCGCAGCGTGCTCTTGTCGCTGATCCGCCGCTTTCGCCCCGATCTGGTCCTGCCGCCGATCCCCGATCATCTGGTTTGACCGGCAGCGACGGTGCTTGCATTCCCGGCCTGAAGCGTTAGCTGCGATCTGGCAGGACAGCGAAACGGGAAGAGGGTGAAGATGGATCAGACACAGCCGCAGGGCTATCGCGAGATCACCTGTTTCAAGGCCTATGACATGCGCGGCCGGCTGGGCGTCGATCTGGATGCCGATATCGCCTGGCGCGTCGGCCGCGCCTTCGCCCAGGGCCGCGAGGCCCGGCGGGTGGTGGTCGGCCGCGACAGCCGTGCCTCGTCACCCGAACTCGCGGCGGCGCTGATCCGAGGTCTGACCGAGGGCGGGGCAGATGTGCTGGACCTTGGCCTTGCCGGCACCGAAGAGGTCTATTTCGCCACCGGCGAGACCGGCGCCGATGGCGGGATCGAGGTGACCGCCTCGCATAACCCCATCGACTATAACGGCATGAAGCTGGTCGGCCCCGGTTCCGCGCCGCTGGACCCGGAAACCGAATTGCCGGCGCTCGCGGCGCTGGCGCGCTTGGGCGATTTCACCGCCGCGGCGCGGCAGGGCGATGTGCTGGACGGCCGCGCGCTGCGCACCGACTATGCCCGCGCGGTGGTCGATTTCGTCGATGTCGCGGCGCTGCGTCCGATGACCATCCTCGTCAATGCCGGCAATGGCACTGCCGGCCCGACCTTCGATGCGATTGCTGCGGAACTGGCCGCGCGCGGCGCGCCGCTGACCTTTGTCCGGGTGAACCATCAGGTCGATCCGGGCTTCCCGAACGGCATCCCGAACCCGCTTTTGCCCGAGAACCAGCCGATGACCGCCGAGGCGGTGCGGGCGGCCGGCGCCGATCTGGGCGTGGCCTGGGATGGCGATTTCGACCGCTGCTTCTTCTTCGACGCTGACGGGAATTTCATCCCCGGCGAGTATATCGTCGGTCTTTTGGCGGCGGCCTTTCTGGAGAAGATGCCGGGCGAGAAGATCGTCCATGACCCGCGCGTGGTCCTGAACACCCGCGCCGTCATCGCCGGGGCTGGCGGGAGTGCGGTGCAGTCCAAGACCGGTCATGCCTTCATCAAGCAGACCATGCGCGAAGAAGGCGCGATCTATGGCGGCGAGATGTCGGCGCATCACTATTTCCGCGACTTCTTCTTCTGCGACAGCGGAATGATCCCCTGGCTTCTGGTGGTCGAGCTGCTGTCGCGCAAGGGAGTGTCGCTGGCGGATCTGCTGGCCGAGCGGATGCGGATGTTCCCCTCCTCGGGCGAGATCAATTTCGTTCTCGACGATCCGGCTGCGGCGATTGACCTGGTGGTCGCGGAGTTTGGCCCCAAGGCCCTGCGGCGCGAGGATCAGGACGGGCTATCGCTGGAATTTCGGGACTGGCGCTTCAACCTGCGCCGCTCGAACACCGAGCCGCTGGTGCGGCTGAACGTCGAATCCGCCGGCGACCCGGCGCTGGTCCAGCGCCGGCAGGCCGAGATCGCGGCGCTGCTTCAGGCCGGATCGTCGAAGCCGAAGGACACGTAATCGCGCAGATAGGCTGCCTTGGCGGCCTTCTGCAGCGCCGGATCGGCAAGGAAATCGGGGAAGCTCGCGGCTGCGGGCGGACCGGCCTTTGTAGCGTCGAGCCCCACCGAAGCCGCGAGCCACGGGATTTCCTCGGCCAGCCGATCCTCGCGCAACAGCAGGTCGGGCGTGGCAAATCGGGCAAAGCCGGCCAGCACCTCGGTCTGGCTGGCCCAGCCCGGATGGGTGCTGAGCGTGGTCTGGCCGTTCAGGTTGCGTTTGAGGAAGTTCAGGAAATCGGCAAACAGCGCCGCCGACTGGTCGGCGCCCATGTCAGCCAGCGCTGCATCCTCGGGCAGCGGCACGCGATGCAGATCGCGCATCAGCTGCCGCAGCTCGGCATTCTCGCCCTGGGTCAGCGCGCGGAAGGCGGTCCAGGCCCGGCGCAGCGGGTGGCGCAGCACGGTAAAGCTGCGATGGCCGGGATGGGCGCGCTTCCACTGGCGCAGGCTGTTCTGGGTGAAATCCCCGGCCATCGGGCCAAGCCCGGCCAGCCAGTCGCGCAGCGCATCGCTTGGCCCGCCCCGCACCGGCATGAAGACCAGCCCCGCCCCGGCCTCGGCCGCGAGGAAGGAGGGGACGGCCGGGCCGCGACGCGGCTCGAAGGTCGGGATACGCGACAGGCCGAACGGGTCCATCGCCGCCAGCGCCGCCTGCATCTCGTCGATGTTTTCGACCTTCTCGGCCATCTCGCGCGGGTTCTGCGGCACCTGGTCATTCGCCGGCTGGAGCTTGTCCAGATCGTCGCGGCCCAGCCAGTGCATCATTCCCGTCATCACCTCGGCATCCCGCAGGTCGTCATAGGTCAGCCAGAAGGCGGTCTGGCCGGTCACCTGCAAGCCGCGCTGGACGCGGGCGAGGAAGTCCTCGATCTCGCCCAGCATCCGGCGGAACTCGTCGCCGGCAAAGCGGATCCTGGCGGGAATCGGGGTCTCTGTCTGGTTCAGCTTCCACTGGTTCGTTTCCCAGGCCAGCCGGGTCGAGACATAGCTGTCCAGCGGGTTGCGGGTCAGGATGATCTTGGCACAGCTGCGCTCGGCCATGATCGCGTCGAACACGCGCGGGTCGTGATCGTGGAAATAGCGAAAACCGGGCAGGTGGCCGGGCTTCTCCATCAGCAGTGCCAGAAGCTTCAGCGGATCGGCCTCGCGTTCGGCCATGGTCAGCCCGCGCAGCTTGTCGACATCGGGCCAGCCCAGCATATAGGGGTTGAAGGCCTCGCCAAAGCAGGTGACGCCCTTGACCGCGTTCATCGTCGCCTCGAGCAGGTTCGAGCCGGTGCGCATCTCGGCGAAGATGACAAAGCTGCGGAAATCCTGGCTCATGGTGTCGGCCCTTCTTCGGTCGAGGCATCGGTCGGCGGGAATGACCCGGTCAATGCCGGACGCAGCCCGGCATTGCGCAGGCGTTGCAGGAAATCGCCGAGGCCCGACAGGTCAGGGATCGGCGGCAGGGGGCGCTGTGTCCGGGAGAGGACCGGATCGATCGGCCCCAATGCCTCGGCAAGAATGACCTCGGGGCGGGCGACGAAATCGGCCAGGTCCCAGATCTGCACCTGCGCGCGGACCGAGGGTGAACTGAGGATGGTGACCTGTTCGATCTCGGCGCGTTGAAGCAGCGCGGCGGTTCGGCGGATCTCGACCAGCGGCAGGGCGGCGCGGAACAGGGGGACGACCCATGCGCCGGTGATGACAGACAACCGGGCGTTGGCATCGCTGGCGATGAACCCGTTCGGACCGGGATCATCCCCCGGCCCGTGCTGGAAGACCTGCATCCGGCTGCCCGAGCGGATCAGCGAGGCCAGAAACGCCTCGGGGTGGTAATCCCGCAGCGTCGGGTTGCTGGACAGGGCACCGGGGCCGACATCTGGACGACCGGCGAATTCGGCGCGGTCGGGATGGAACAGATGCCCGTGCACATCGGCATCGAGTTGGCCGGCGAGCCAGTCTTCGAAACCGGGGATCACCGCGTCGAAGCCTTGGAACAGGGCATAGGGCGCAGCCGTCCGCTGGTTTTCGCTGCCCTTGCTTGGAAAGCGCCCCTGCGACCGCAGACCGGGGCGCCCCCGCGCCCGCCGCGCGGCAGCCTGTGCGAACAGCTGATCGATGCCGCGCGGGTCGGGATGCCGGTCGGAGGTCCCCGCCGCCGAGGCCTGCGGGAAATGGTCCATTAGCCCGGTGGCTCCGGGCCAGACCTTGCGGGCGACGAAGGCGCCGGAAGCTTCCAGCAACTGCCGGTGGTCGTCGTAAAGCAGGTAGGGTTTGCCCTTCAGGTCAAAGCGCGCCAGCGTCAGCGAGCGGCTTTCGATCTCGGGCGAGTGCTTCCGCGCCAGCGTCTGGAAATAGGACTCGTCGGGGATCCAGGCGAGGCGGAAGAAGCGGTCATAGTCTGCGCGCTGCGGATCGGTCAGGATGGCCTCCAGCGTGGTTCGGGTCAGGCACCACCATTGCGATCCGAGATGCGGCACCAGACCGGCCGGCAGCTGCCGCCGGACGCCAAGCCAGCGCTGCAGATCCAGAAAGCGGTCGAACCGCCAGCGCTGATGCCTCCAGTCGAAGGGGAAATAGCGGGTGAAGCGTTCCTCGTTCAGCCCGCCCATGGCCCAGAAGGCATCCGCGACCGCGACGCTTTCGATATGGTCGCGTGTCGGATGGCGGCGCAGATAGTCGGTCAGTTCCGCCACCGGCCTGAGCGGCAGGCAGGAACCGGAAGCAAGGTAGACATGGCTGACCGCTGGCTGCTGGTCCAGCAACTGCCGGCTGGCATCCTGCGTCGCCTGCACCAGATCGAACCGGCCCCAGTTGCAGGCGCGGCGCGGCGAGAAGGCGATCAGTGGCTGGTCCTTCAGCGCCTGCACCATCGCCTCATGATCGCTGGCCGCGACCCGCGCATCGACATGGACCATGACCGCCGCGCCGCCCTCGGCCCAGATCTGCGCCATCCGCGCCGCCATGTCCAGCCGGTCATGGCACAGAAGAACGACGCCCAACTGCACCCCGTCCGCGCTCATGCCCAGTTCCCCGGCGAGATCAGCCCCAGATCGGCCAGTTGCCGCCAATCGGTGTACTGGCGCGATTCCTCGCACCAGAGGCTCGAGCCTTCGCCAAGCCGGGCGTGATAGGCGCGGTATTCCTTGCTGCCGGCGTAGTGCTGGCGGCGGTCCAGTTCCTCGGCGGATTTCCCGGTCAGGCTCGACAGGAACTTGGCATGAAGCAGGCAGCCCGAGGCCATCTCGCCACCATCCTGCGCATAGACCATGTTCAACCCGCGCGGCAGCAGCGTGTGGGTCGAGCTGACATAGGCCTGGCGCCAGTGCCATTTCACCAGCGGGATCTTGTTCAGCGCAGGGCTGTTCTTTGGGCTGTCGGCAAAGAAGCAGCGGGCGCGCGGGCCGCCTTGAATCCAGAGATTGCCGTAATAGCTGTTCTTGCGGATGGTGTAATTGGCCGGATCGAACCAGTTGGCCAGTTCCAGCGGGTCCTGACCCTCGGCGCAGATGGCCTCTTCGATCGGCCCCCGCGGATAGGTATCGAGCAGCATCGCCGGAAAGCTGCGCGCGCCGCTGGCATCGAGCCAATCGGTAAGGGCGCGCAGCGGGCGGGTATCGTGATGCGGATAGATCAGGAATTCATCGGGATCGACCGTCAGGCACCAATGGCCGCTGCCGTGGCGGCGCAGGAGGTCGTTGATCCAGTCCATGCCGAAACGCGAGGCCTTGTAGCTGTCGCCGGTTCGCCAGACCGAGACATCGGGCTGCTGGGCCAGATAGTCGGCACTGCCATCCTGGCCGTCATTGTCGACCATGAGGAAGTGACCGACGCCCATGCGGCGGTAATAGTCGAGGAAATACGGCAGGCGCGGGCGTTCGTTGCGCAGGGTGGTGAAGACAAGGATGTCGGCGGGGGCAATCTGGTCGCTGCGATCCCTCAGCGCCCGCAGCCGCCGGCCACGGCGCAGCGCGCGCATCAGCGCATATTGCCGCTCGCCCCGGCGCTTGAGGCGGTCATAGGTGGTTCGGAAAGCACTGCTCACGGGCGAGGGGGCCATTTGCCGATGGTTCTTTTGCCCATCCATAGCATCATTCAACCGCCGGTTCAGTTACTTTCGCCGCCCTGCGACGATCCGGCCGACCAGCCGCCATCCGACATCAGCCCCAGATCGACCAGTTGCTGCCAGCCGGTCAGCCGGACCGAGCCCGGATGCCACAGGTCGGGCGCAAGGCTCAGCGCGTCGTAATAGGCGTCATAACTCGCCGCCTCGCTGAAATGCTGGCCCCGCCGCTTTTCCTCTGCGGCGCGCGCGGCAGCGCCGGGCATGAATTTCGTGTGCAGCAGCACGCCCGACAGCCGCGGATCGCCCGGCCCGTCATAGACGGTATTCAGGTCGCGCGGCAGGATCGCATGTGTCGAGTTCGAATAGGCATAGTGCCGTTGCCAGCGGACCAGCGGCAGCTTGTTCAGCGTTGGCGCCTTCTCGGGCCGGTCGGCAAAGAACATCCGGTCGCGCGGGCCGCCCTGTACCCATCGGTTCCACTTCGGATGCTGGATCTGCGTGCGATAGGGCCCGGGGTCGAACCAGTCGAGCCCGGCCAGCGGATCATCGGTCTCGGCCTGATCCATCGATCCCTTGGGATAGAGGTCCAGCATCAGCGCGCCCATCGCGGGCTGGCCGATCCGGTCCAGATGGGCGGTCAGCACGGGCAGGCCCCTGTCCTGCCAATGCGGATAGATCAGCAACTCGTCGGCATCGACGGTCAGGCACCAGTGGTCCCTACCGTAACGCGCCAGCAACCAGTTCGACCAGTCGAGGCCAAAGCGGCTGTCGCGATAGGAGGCCCGGGTGGTCCAGACCGAGACATCGGGCTGATCGGCCAGCATCTCGGCGCTGCCATCATCGCTGTCATTCACGACCATCAGAAAATGGCTGACGCCAAGCGCGCGGTAATGGTCGAGGAAACCGGGCAGTCGGATCGCCTCGTTGCGCAGGGTGGCGACACAGAGGATGTCACCCGGTGCGATCTCGGCGGTGCGGTAGGCGAGGCGAGTCAGTGACCGCCGCGCCCGGAAGGCCCGCCACAGATAGTCCCGCCGTTTCCACCGCAACCGATAGGCCCACCACAGGTCCTTGTGACGCGGTAGCGGTGTCGGGCTGCGGCTCACTTCTGGTAGTCGCCCACCTGATGCCAGCGCCAGGCATCCCCGATCATCTGGTCCAGCGTCGAGCGCTCAGGCCGCCAGCCGAGCGTGTCGATGGCACGCTGGCTGCCCGAGACGAGGCTGACCGCATCGCCGGCACGACGCGGCCCTTCGCGCAGGGGAATCTCGCGACCGGTGATCGCGGCCGAACGGGCCATGACCTCGCGCACGGTAAAGCCTGCGCCGCTGCCAAGGCAGAACACCGCGCTGCCCTTGCCGGCCTCGAGCCAGCGAAGGCCCAGCACATGGGCGTCAACAAGGTCCATCACATGCACATAGTCGCGCAGGCAGGTGCCGTCGCGGGTCGGATAATCGGTGCCGTTGACGGTCAGCGCCTCGCGTTTGCCGGTAGCCGCATCCAGAACCAGCGGGATCAGATGGGTCTCGGGGCGGTGGAACTCGCCGATCTCGGCCTCGGGGTCGGCGCCAGCGACGTTGAAATAGCGGAAGATCACCGTCTCCAGCGCGTCCGAGGCGCCGAAATCACGCAGCATCTGCTCGATCGCCAGCTTGCTGCCACCATAGGCGTTCAGCGGTTGCTGCACCGTCGCCTCATCCAGCAGCACACCGTCGTGATCGCCGTAGGTGGCGCAGGTCGACGAAAAGACCAGCCGCTTGCAGCCTGCGGCCAGCGCCGCCTGCACGAGGTTCAGCGCGCCGGTGACGTTCTCGCGCCAGTAGCGGCCGGGATCGGTCATCGACTCGCCGACCTGGCTCAGCGCGGCGAAATGCATCACCGCCACGGGGCGATACTGGGCAAAGGCCCCGGCCAGCGCCTCGGGGTCCATGAGATCGCCCTGAACGAAGGGGCCGAACTTCACCGCGTCGCGCCAGCCGGTGCCGAGATTGTCGAAGGTGACCGGCACATAGCCCGCCGCCCGCAGCTGCTTGCAGGCGTGCGAGCCGATATAGCCCGCGCCGCCCGTCACCAGGACATGATCGCCCATCGCCTATTCGGCCGCGCGCCGCATCGAGACGACATCGGTCAGGAACTCGGCCAGTTCGTCCTTCAGCTCGTCGCGGGCGAGGCCGAAGGCCACGGTCGCCTGCAGGAAGCCGGCCTTCGAGCCGCAGTCGAAACGCTGGCCACGGAAGCGCAGGCCATAGACGCCACGCCCCTCGGCGATCTCGTCGGCAATGGCATCGGTCAGCTGGATCTCGCCGCCCGAACCCTGCTTCAGCTTGTTCAGGTTCTGCATCACCGTCGGCGCCAGGATATAGCGGCCGATCACGGCGAGGTTCGAGGGCGCGGTGCCCGGTGCCGGCTTCTCGACCATGCCCTTGGCCTTGACGATGGCACCCATGTCCTCGGCAATGTCCAGCACGCCATAGGCTGACGCCTTCTCGGGGGCGACCTCCATCGTGGCAACCATGCTGCCGCCGGTCTCGCGATAGGCCTCGATCATCTGCTGCAGGCAGGGCGGCTCGCCCATGATCACGTCATCGGTCAGGATGACAGCAAAGGGTTCGTCCTCGGACAGAAGCCGCCGCGCGCACCAGACCGCATGGCCAAGGCCAAGCGCCTTGTGCTGGCGGATATAGGCGATGGCGCCGGATTCCATGTTGGTGGCGCGCAGGGTTTCCAGCAGCTCGGTCTTGCCGGATTTCTTCAGGCTGGCTTCCAGCTCGTGCGCGTGGTCGAAGTAATCCTCCAGCGCGCCCTTGCCGCGCGAGGTGACGAAGATGAATTCCTTGATCCCGGCCGCCCGCGCCTCGTCGATCGCGTACTGGATCAGCGGCCGGTCAACCAGGGTCATGATCTCTTTCGGGATGCTCTTTGTCGCCGGAAGGAATCGGGTGCCCAGACCCGCCACCGGAAAGATCGCCTTGGTAACCTTGCGGCTCATCACATGTCTCCTGCCAATCGCTGCCAACAGCCGTCGGCCTGGCCGCGACGCGCGCGGCAACCTTATCTTATATCGACCCAATGGCATCAATACACCAAGGGGTTACTGCTTAATGCAATGCGTTTGCGGCGTTATTCTGCTGTCTCGCTACGGTCTTGCCTAGTCGATGCCCATGCGGGCCATCATTGCCTCGAGCTTGGCAACGTCTTCGGGGTTGTTCAGTTCCCAGAATTCACGGCCCTGCGATTCGACCCTGACACACTGCACCCGCCGCCCCTGTTCCAGAAAGCGCAGCTGCTCCAGCCCTTCCAGCTTTTCCAGCTTGCCCTCGGGCCAGGTGGCATAGGCGGCCAGCGCATCGGGGCGATAGGCATAGACGCCGACATGGTGATGAACCGGGGTTTCCTCGTCATCGGCAAAGGGGCCGGCTGCAAAGGGCACGACTTCCTTGGTGAAATAGAGCGCGTGCATGTCGGGGCCAAAGACCGCCGTGGTGCCACCGACCCGCCCGGCACGGCGATCGGCGATCAGGTCGGCGCGCATCCTTCCGTCGCAGTTCAGCACCGGCGTAGCCAGATCGGCCTCGGGTGCGGCGCGCAGGCCGCGCACCAGATCCTCGATGAACCACGCCGGCGTCAGCGGCGCGTCGCCCTGCAGGTTCACCACGATCTCGGGCGAGATGCCCAGGTTGGCGACTGCCTCGGCGCAGCGCTCGGTGCCGTTGCGACATGTGGTCGCGGTCATCACCACCTCGGCGCCGAAGCCCTCGGCGTGATCACGAATGCGGTCGTCATCGGTGGCGACAACCACCCGGTCGATGCCCGGCACCGCCATTGCCGCATCCCAGCTGCGCCGGATCAGCGTCCGGGCCTGCCCGCCCGCCCCCTTCAGCGGGACCAGCGGCTTGCCCGGATAGCGGGTCGAGGCGTGGCGGGCGGGGATGATGATGACCACGGACATGGCTCAGTCCTTGACCAGCAGCACGCCCGGCGCGAAGGCGATGAAGAAGGGGTTTTCGAAGGCCGGCTTGCCATAGGTCAGCGGCGTATGGTCGTCGAAACGCACCACCTCGCCGCCGGCACCGCGCAGCACCGCATCGCCGGCTGCCGTGTCCCATTCCATCGTCCGGCCAAGCCGTGGATACAGGTCGGCCTCGCCCGTGGCCACAAGGCAGAACTTCAGCGACGATCCGGCGCTGGTCATGTCGCGCACGCCGTAGCGGGCGATGTAGTCATCGGTCGCCGCGTCGCGGTGCGATTTCGACGCCACCACCATCAGCCCGCGATTGTCGGGCATCGGGTTGACCCCGATCGGATGGGTCTCGCCCGGCGTCTCGCCGAAGGGCCCCATCTCCTCGATCGATCGGCCGTCAGCGGTGGTATAGAAAAGCCGCCCCTTGGCCGGGGCATAGACCACCCCGCGCAGCGGTACGCCGTTCTCGACATAGGCGATGTTGACGGTGAAATCGCCGCGACGCTGGACGAATTCCTTGGTGCCGTCCAGCGGGTCGACGATCAGGAAGCTGGTTGCCGTCACCTCATGCGTCGCGGCCTGTTCCTCGGTCACCAGCGCGATGTCGGGAAAGGCCGCGCGCAGCCCGGCCGAGATCAGCGCGTCTGCTGCCTCGTCCGCCTCGGTGACGGGCGAGGCATCGGACTTGGAACGTACCTCGAAATCCTCGGCGTCATAGATGTCCATGATCTTCGCGCCTGCCGCCAGCGCAAGCCGGCGCATCTCGGCTGACAATCGGTCGAATTCCATAAAGTCCTGCCTTTTCTGCCAGGGCGACCACAGCCGCCGCTGATTGAATCTTCACCTTTCCCCACTTATGATCGCGCGACCGGGGATGAGCAAGCGCCCCCGGCGCATTGGCCTTAGCCCGGGTTTACTCGCCGTTGTTCGTTCAGCATCGCAACCGGAACATGCTCGAGGCGGCGTATAACACGCTGCTGCTGATCTATTTCCAGATCGTCTACAACCTGCGCAAGGAACACACCAATCCGCTGATCGGCCTGCTGCTGACCATCATCCAATCCTCGCTGATGGTGGTGGCGTTCTTCCTGCTCTACTACGTCATCGGCGTCCGGACCTCGCCCATCCGCGGCGATTTCATGGTCTTCATCATGACCGGGATCTTTGTGTTCGTCACCCATGTCCAGGGCACCGCTGCGGTGTCGAGCTCGGGCGCGCTGACCTCGGGAATGACCAAGCACGGGCCGATGAGTTCTGCCGTCATGATCGCCGGTGCCGCCATCGCGGTGCTCTACAAGCAGGTGCTCAGCTGCATCGTCATCCTGTGGGCCTATCATGCCATCGTGACGCCCGTCGTCGTCAATGACTGGGTCGCCTGCCTGGCGCTGCTGGTGCTGGCCTGGCTGTCGGGCTGCGCTGTGGGTCTGGTTTTCCTGTCGATCCGGCCCTGGGCGCCCAAGGCTGCGGGGCTTTTGACCACCATCTATTCGCGGCTGAACATGATCGCCTCGGGCAAGATGTTCGTCGCCAATACCCTGCCCAACTTCATGCTGCCCTATTTCGAGTGGAACCCGCTGTTCCACATCATCGACCAGATGCGCGGCTTCGCCTTCATCAACTATGTCCCGCACAAGACCAATCTGGAATATCCGATCTACTTCACCATCGCGGTGACGATGATCGGTCTGATGGCCGAATTCACCACCCGCAACAGCGTCTCGGCCAGCTGGAGCGCGGGCAAGTAACGGCGCGAGCTTGCCGGATTGTCGCTTCCGAGCCGGGAGGCGGCCAGGGCTTGCGGTGGAATCAGGGGGCGACTCGCCACGGCTGACTGAGGGTGAGCGGTTGAATCAAATAAGCTGGAGTCATCTAATCCGCGTATCGCGGGCTCTCGAGCGCTGTCCGACTGATCCAGAAGGACAGGTTTCGACAATTTCAGCCATTTTCTCTTATGTGCCAGTAGTCTGAGGTGTTTGACTGATCCCGTCCCGGTGCGACGGCGCGTGGCGATTCGCGACGCTGCCCATTGCGCCGGGCATCGTTCTGGCCCGAAGGGCAGTCATGAAGGACAATGAGGATGTTTGTTAAACCAGTTCTGATCGCTTCGGCGATCCTTTCGCTTGCCGCCTGTTCGCTCGATCCGCGCGAATATGAAACGACGCCGGTTGTCGTCCAGACCGAGGCGGGGCCGGTCACCTGCCAGCTTTACACTCATGAGCAGGTCATCTGGGATCGGGCGACCAGTCGTCCCAACAGCATGGATGTCGAAACCGCCGACAATCTGTGCCGCCAAGAGGGTGTCCGCGTCAAATCCGGCGGCTAGGAGGCTAGAGGGCCGGCCATTCTCCTCCTGCAGGGAATTGGTCGGCGTGCCGATCCGAAGCAGCCCGTCTCAGGCCGGAAAGCCCTTGGCCCGCCGCAGCTGGCCGGTGACGATGCCGCGCCAGTTCTTCTGGTCGCCGGTCAGATAGGTCTCGACCACCGGATGACCCGCGTCGAGCACACCCAGATGCACCAGCAGGGCGGTGATCGCCGCCTCGCTGGCCCGGGTGCCGCCGTCGAGGATCTTCAGTGCCACGCCCAGCTTCTTCTCGGGAATGATGGCGACAAAGACCGCCTCGGCCCCGGTCTTCACCGCGACACGGCCCTGCATCGCCCGCATCAGCGCCGTGCAGGCGCGGCCCTCGCCGGCGACGAGTTCGGGAAAGGCGCACATCGCCTGGACCAGCGAGGCCATTGCCTCGCCCCGCGCCCCGCCGCCGGGGGCGGCAAAGGCGGCCATGGCGCGGGCAAGCCCGGTGATCGTGCCGGCATGGTTCGGGGCCGAGCATCCATCGATGCCGAAACCGGGGCTGGTCTCGCCCGTCACCTCTTCGAAGGCGGCCTTGCAGGCCAGCTGCACCGGATGATCAAGCTCGACATATTCCGAATTGCCGCCGAGATGCTGGTTCAGCGTGAGGAAGCCCGCATGCTTGCCCGAGCAGTTGTTGTGCAATTGGCAGGGGCTGGCCCCTGCGCAGGTCAGCCGCGCCGCCTCGATCCGGTCGCCCGGCATATGCGAGCCGCAGCGCAGGTCGCGTTCCGACAGCCCGCGGTTCTTCAGCCAGCTATCCACCCGCTCGACATGGATGGCGGCACCGTTATGGCTGGCGCAGGACAGGGCCAGCTGTTCGGGGCGCAACCCGGCCGCCGCTGCCGCGCCGCTCTCCAGCAGGGGCAGGGCCTGGATCATCTTGCAGGACGAGCGCGGAAAGATCACCGCCCCGGGATCGCCCCAGGCCTCGACCACGCCCGAGGGGTCGCAGATCACCGCGTGACCGCGATGCACGCTTTCCAGCATCCCGCCGCGCCACAACTCGATCAGATCAACAGCCGACATTCCAAATTTCCCCTGACAATTGCGCGATTTCCCGCCAATGGGCCTTTTTCGCGCCGTCGATTTTGGGCTATCCTGCCGGCAGTCGGTTGAAAACACCATCGCAATCGGAAACAACGCCGGCAAACAGGCGATTTGGCAGGAGGCCAGAGCATGAAACCATTTACGCTGCGCGGCATGTTGGCCATTGCAGTAGCCGCCGGCGGTCTGACCGCCGCGCAGGCACAGGAATCCAACAACGTCGTGGCGACCGAGGGCGACTGGACCGTCTTCGCCGCTGACAGCCCCAAGGAATGCTGGGCGGTGTCGCCGCCGAAGTCGACGGTCAACACCCGCGACGGCCAGGCAGTCGAGGTGACGCGCAGCGACATCCGGCTGTATATCGCCTATCGCCCGGGGCAGGATGGCGAGGTCTCGTTCACCGGCGGTTATCCCTTCGCGCCCGACTCGACCGTCGAGGTCGATATCGGCGGGCAGAAGTTCAACCTGTTCACCGAGGGCGAAAGCGCCTGGACCGGCAGCCCGTCGGAAGACGGCAAGCTAATCGGTGCGCTGCGCGCGGGCTCGTCGGCGACGATCACCGGCCGTTCGTCGCGCGGCACCCAGACGCAGGACACGTTCAGCCTGTCGGGCATCACCGCCGCGACCAATACGGCGAAGGAACGCTGCAAGTAACCGGCGGGTTCGGGGCGCTGCGCCCGTCGCCTTTCGGCGACTCCGTCGGGTTATTTCGGCACGGATGAAAGGGTCGGTTGAATTGCCGGCCCTTTTCCCTTATCTGCAGGTCTTTCCCAATTGCCGGTAACCCCATGTCCGCCCCGATCACGCAGGATGTCCTGACCATTCCCCGCAAGCTGCCCGAGGGCGGTCGCACGAATATCGTGGGCCTGACCCGCGACCAGCTGCGCGAGGCGCTTATCGCCGCCGGCACACCGGAAAAGCAGGCGAAGATGCGGGTGGGGCAGGTCTGGCAGTGGATCTATCACTGGGGCGTCCGCGATTTCGCGCTGATGACCAACCTGGCCAAGGATTACCGCGCGCTGTTGGCCGAAAAGTTCGAGATCGCGCTGCCCGAGGTGGTGACCCGGCAGGTCAGCGCCGACGGCACCCGCAAGTATCTGCTGCGCATCGCCGGCGGCCACGAGGTCGAGGCGGTTTACATTCCCGAAGAGAATCGCGGCACGCTGTGCGTGTCGTCGCAGGTCGGCTGCACGCTGACCTGCTCCTTCTGCCATACCGGCACGCAGAAGCTGGTGCGCAACCTGACCCCCGGCGAGATCGTCGGCCAGCTGATGGTGGCGCGCGACGATCTGGAGGAATGGCCGGTTCAGGGCGCGCCCAAGGACGAGACCCGGCTGATCAGCAATGTCGTGCTGATGGGCATGGGCGAGCCCTTGTACAATTTCGAGGGCGTGCGCGACGCGATGAAGGTGGTGATGGATAACGAGGGGCTGAGCCTCTCGCGCCGCCGGATCACGCTCTCGACCAGTGGCGTCGTGCCCGAGATCGCCCGCACCGCAGAGGAAATCGGCTGCCTGCTGGCCGTCAGCTTCCACGCCACCACCGACGAGGTGCGCGACAAGCTGGTGCCGATCAACAAGCGCTGGAACATCGCCACGCTGCTGGATGCACTGCGCGAGTATCCCCGCCTGTCGAACAGCGAGCGGATCACCTTTGAATATGTGATGCTGGACGGGGTGAATGACAGCGACGCCGACGCGCGCCGGCTGGTCAAGCTGATCCAGGGCATTCCGGCCAAGATCAACCTGATCCCCTTCAACGAATGGCCCGGCGCGCCCTACAAGCGCTCGAGCTGGGAGCGGATCGAGGCCTTTGCCGATATCGTCCACAAGGCCGGCTATGCCAGCCCGATCCGCACGCCCCGCGGCGAGGACATCATGGCCGCCTGCGGCCAGCTGAAATCCGCGACCGAGCGCGGCCGGAAATCCAAGGCGCAGATCGCGGCGGAGGCGGCGGGTTAAGCCGGGTCTGGCAAACCGGCCCGCAGCTTTCGCAGCAGCGCATTCAACTGCGCCTGTTCTTCGGGAGTCAGCGCCGAGAGAATCCGCCTCTCGTTCGCCGCATGGGGCACGACCGCCGCCTCGACCAGTTCTCGACCCTCGTCGGTCAGGCTGACCAGCGTGCCGCGCCGGTCCCCGGGGTTGGGTCGCCGTGCGATCAGCCCGCGCTTTTCCAGCCGGTCCAGCCGCGCCGTCATCCCGCCCGAGGTCATCATCGTCGCCTCGTAAAGATCGGTGGGGGTGAGGGTGAAGGGCGTGCCGGCGCGGCGCAGGGTGGCCAGCACGTCGAATTCCCCACGCTGCAGCCCGAAGCCGGCGAAAAGCGGTTCCAGATGGTCGCGGCCGATCACGGCGGAAAGGTCGTTCAGCCGCCCGATCACCTCCATGGCGGAGACATCCATCTGCGGCATTTCCCGCCGCCATTGGGCGACAGCACGGGCAGCACGATCGGGTTCGGACATTTATCTTGCCATCAAGTTACTTTCCGATAAGATAATATCATCGACTCGGAGGTTTCTGCAATGCGCAATCCTACCCAGGCCCAAGGCAGCACGGGGCTGATCCTGATCTGCCTGATGATCTCCGGCATCTCGATGGCCGCCATCATCCTGATCTCGAAGTCCGTGGCCGAGGCCGGGGCGCCGATGCTGTGGTTCCTGACCGTAGTCATGGCGCTGGCCGGGGTGGTGCAACTGGGCATCGCCGGGGCCTTGGGGCAATTGCACGGCTGGCGGAAGCTTCTGCCCTATTCCGCCGGGGCAGGGGTCTTTGCCGCGCTGCCCTCGGCGCTTGGCTATCTGTCGGTGGCGCATGTGGGCGCGGGCTATGTGGCGCTGACCTTCGCCTTCCCGCCGCTGCTCACATGGGTTCTGGCGCGGCTGCTGGGGATGGAGGGGCGCAGCGCCCGCCGCTTTCTGGCGGTTTTGCTGGGCCTTACCGGTGGCCTCATCCTCGCGACCGGCAAGCTGGAGGGTCTGGCCGGGCGGGGCGGTGCGGGCTGGGTGCTGCTGGCCAGCGCCATTCCTTTCATCCTGGCGGTGGGCAATATCTATCGCACCCGCTACTGGCCCAAGGGGGCGGGCTCCGTCGGACTGGCTGCGCTGCTGCTGCTTCTGGGCGCCGCGATGACCCTACCCTTCGCGCTGGCTTTCGAGGGCAGTCCGGCGCAACTGTGGGAGGACGGCTGGGTCCGACTGCTGCTCATCGCCGATATCCTGCTGTTTGTCGTGCAGTACATCGCCTATTTCATCCTGCAGAAGGTCGGTGGGCCGGTCATCCTGTCGCTTCTTGGCTCGGTCGCCGCCGTCACCGGGGCCAGTGCGGCTCCGATCCTCTTTGGCGAGGCGCTGCCGCGTGGCTTCCTGCTGGCGGGGCTTCTCGTCGCCGCTGCCGTGGTGCTGATGCTGTGGCGCGGGCCACTGCGGCTCAGGACCCGGCGCACTTCGGTCGCTTCCGACTGCCGATGATCTCCGCCGCCTTGCCGGTGGTAGCGAGGCAGCCGGATCAGCCGCGAACTGCATTGAACAGCGGGTGCATCGAGACCGGCCGGAAGCTGCGCTTCATCTGCGCGATCCCCGGCCGCTTGCTGTCGCAGAAGTCGTTGAACAGCGGCGTCGCCCCCTCGTTGCCGGCAATGAAGCGCTGGCGCTGCAGATAGGCAAGACCCGGCTGATCGTGGTCGGATACGGTGATGAACATGCTGGACATGGTGGCATTGATCGGCCCGCCAAAAGTAAATGCGGCGACGGCGCCATCGACCCGGATGACCTCGCCCCGCAGGATTTCCGGGCTGATTCCGGAACCCTCGAGGCAACGTCTGGTATAGGTCCGGTAGGGGCCGATCTTAACTCCCCGCTCGCCGAGCCGCTTGCGCCAGGCGGCAAGCAGCGCCTTGCACTCGTCACGATCCTCGGGGCCATAGGGTCGAACCGTCAGGTCCGCACCGTTGTAGTGACCGACCTTGCGGCGGAGCGAGGCATAGGGCCCGCCGGCCATCCGGGTGACCGCCTCGGCATCATAGATGTACTCGGTCGCGTTGAGGCGCAGCCGGAATCCCTCGCGCGCGATCTGCGGGGCGACCTTCTCAGGAACGCGCTGGATGCGCAGACGGCGATCACCGTTCATCGCGGCCATCCGTGCGCCGGCGTGGCTGAGCGCCTCGGCCGAGAAGGGAAAAGGCGGTACCAGCAGCGACATCCGCGGCTTCCCGGCCTTCCGCGTCAGCCGGTAGACCAGGATCGATCCCCCCACGGTTTCAAACAGGATCCGGTCCCTGCCGGTCAGATGGCTGAAGAAATGCAGGTAAGGAAAGAAATAGGACCATCCCGAAACGCCCGCCTCCGTCACCGCGTCGCGGATGAGATCGGCATCTGCGACCAGGATCGGGGAGAGCCCGTCGAGCGCCGGGTCTCGGGAAATTGGTTCAGCGAGGCTCATCTGCACCTCCATGCGGGAAGCAGGGATAGCGAGGCGCGGCGGGGCGGTACCCCGCCGAATGGCAGGATCCGGTCTTGCAAGGCTTCCAGGTCTGATGCCAGGTCAAGCATCACGCCCGCGACAGTGGAATTTTCAGGCAGTTCCGCGATTCCCAAGCGGGCGGCCGGCTAATTCAGTTCGCCGATTTTCGCAGTGAAATGCACTTTGAATTCCGCGGGTTTCGATAGCCATCGCAAAATCGACCCAGTTAATGACCAATTACAACGATAATTCTACCGTTCTTCGAACCTCTTTTCCATGGCTGCGGGCTAATTTCGGACGATCTGGCCGACGCAAATGCTGTCCATCCTTCCGCTGGTCGCAAGGGCAGGACAGGGCGCGCGGTCCCTACAGGAACATCAGTCCTTGCTCTTGCGCCAATTGTCGATGATCTCGACCGCTTCATCTGCTGTCTCGACATAGTGGAACAGCTTCAGGTCGCTTTCGCTGATCGTCCCGGCCTCGGCCAGGGCCTGCCAGTTGATCACCTTGTCCCAGAATTCACGCCCGAACAGCAGGATCGGGATCGGCGTCATCCGACCGGTCTGGATCAGGGTCAGCGTTTCGAACAACTCGTCCATCGTCCCGAAGCCGCCGGGGAAGACGGTGATCGCCGCCGCGCGCATCAGGAAATGCATCTTGCGGATGGCGAAATAGTGGAAGTTGAAGCTGAGATCGGGCGTCACAAACGGGTTCGGCGCCTGTTCATGCGGCAGGACGATGTTCAGTCCGATGGACTGACCCCCGGCCTCGTCGGCGCCCTGATTGCCGGCCTCCATCACCCCGGGGCCGCCGCCGGTGCAGATGACGAATTCGCGGCCATAGGTGGCCTGGCTGCGCTCGGTCATCAGATAGGCAAAGCGCCGCGCCTCCTCGTAATATTTCGACAGCTCCCGCAGCGTCTTGGTCCGGGCCTTGTCGGCATTCTGCGGCGAGGGGATGCGCGCGCCGCCGAACATCACCACGGTCGATTCGATGCCGCGCTCGTCCATGATCATCTGCGGCTTCAGCAGTTCCAGCTGGAAGCGAACCGGCCGCAGTTCTTCGCGCAGCAGGAATTCGGGGTCACTGAAAGCAAGGCGATAGGCCGGGGCCCGGGTCTGCGGCGTGTCGGGCGTCTCCTTCGCCGCGGCGGCGTCCTGGTGGCTGGCGCGGAAGGGGTGGGCGCGGTCTTCGTCCTTGCTCATCTGATCCTCGTGATCCTCGGGCATTGGGGGCGCGGCGATTGCGCGCCGTGGCTTCCACGCTTATAGCCGATGAAACCCTAACACCACCCGAAGAGAGGCCTGCCATGACCGCCGCACTGGAAAACGCCATCGAAGCTGCCTGGGAACACCGTGCCGAGATCACCCCGGCCACCAAGGGCGAGTTGCGCGAAGCGGTGGAAGAGGCGCTGAACCGGCTGGACAATGGCACGCTGCGCGTGGCGGAAAAGCGCGGCAATGACTGGCATGTGAACCAATGGGCGAAAAAGGCGGTGCTTCTGGGCTTCCGCCTGAACGACATGGCCGAGATGTCGGGCGCGCCGCAGGGGTCGAACTGGTGGGACAAGGTGCCGACCAAGTTCGAGGGCTGGGGCGACAACCAGTGGCGGGCGGCCGGCTTCCGCGCCGTGCCGGGCGCCATCGTGCGCCGCTCGGCCTTCATCGCCAAGGGCGCGGTGCTGATGCCGTCCTTCGTGAACCTCGGCGCGCATGTGGGCGAGGGCACCATGGTCGACACCTGGGCCACCGTCGGTTCCTGCGCGCAGATCGGCAAGAACGTCCACCTGTCCGGCGGTGTCGGTATCGGCGGCGTGCTGGAGCCGCTGCAGGCCGGCCCGACCATCATCGAGGATGACTGCTTCATCGGTGCGCGCTCGGAAGTGGTCGAGGGCTGCATCGTCCGCGAGGGCTCGGTGCTGGGCATGGGCGTCTTCATCGGCCAGTCGACCAAGATCGTAGACCGCGAGACCGGTGCGGTCATGTATGGCGAGGTGCCGGCGGGTTCGGTGGTCGTCGCCGGCTCGATGCCCTCGAAGAACGGCATCAACCTCTATTGCGCGGTGATCGTGAAGCGGGTGGACGCCAAGACCCGCAGCAAGACCTCGATCAACGAATTGCTGCGCGACTAAGTGACGACGCTCTACATCGACGCCGATGCCTGCCCGGTGAAGGCCGAGGCCGAGCGCGTGGCCACGCGGCTGCGCGTTCCGATGGTGCTGGTCTGCAATGGCGGGCTGCGTCCGCCACAGAACCCGCTGGTGACGCTGAAGATCGTGGCCGAGGGCCCGGACGAGGCCGACAAGTGGATCGCCGAAGCATGCGGTCCCGGCGACGTGCTGGTGACCAGCGACCTGCCGCTGGCCGACCGCTGTTTGAAGGCCGGGGCGCAGGTCATCCAGCATGACGGCGAGGTGCTGAGTGTCGCCAATATCGGCCCGCGCCTCGCCACGCGCGACCTGATGGCCGATATCCGGTCAGCCGATCCCTTCCATCAGGGCGGCGGCAAGGGGTTCGGCAAGTCCGAACGGGCGCGGTTCCTGCAGGGGCTGGATCGGGTGCTGGGCGCTGCCCTGCGCCAAAGCTGAACTCGCTCATTCCCGCCGGGCCAGCGCCGGCCCGTCCCCCGGGTCGGCGCTTGGGTGCGTCAGCCCCGAGTTCAGCCAGACGAGGGCCTTGGCACCATAAACCGCGTCGGCCCACCGCCGCGATGCCACCCCACGGGTCGGCGCTGGCCCTCTGTTCGACTATTACCCCTGCGGCTTGATCTTCTGCGCCGTGCCCCCGGCAAACGCCGCCAGCCGTTCCTTTGCCGCCTCTTGCGTGTTCACCACGCCCGCCACCACCGCCTCGGCATAGGCGGCATCCAGCGCCGACATGTTCTGCATGTGGCTGATGGCCGAGCAGATGGCGAAGTTCGACAAAGGCGGGTTCTTGGCGGCGTTGCGGGCGATCTCCCAGGCCTTGGCCTCGGCATCGTCGACGAGATACTGGCAGAGGCCGACATCCACCGCCTCCTGGCCGCGATAGAGGCGGCCCGACAGCATCATGTCGATCATCCGCGCCTTGCCGATCAGGTCGGCCACGCGGATCGTCGCGCCGCCGCCGGTGAACAAGCCGCGCTGGCCCTCGGGCAGGCCGAAATAGCTATCCTGCGAGGCCACGCGGATATGCGCGGCCGAGGCCAGTTCCAGCCCGCCGCCCACGACCGCACCCTTCAGCACGGCGATGATCGGGACGCCGCCATATTCCATCTTGTTGAAGGCCTCGTGCCAGCGCAGGCAGACATGCATGAAATCGCTGGCCGAACGTTCCTCGCGGTGATGCTCCACCAGATCCAGCCCGGCGCTGAAATGATCGCCATTGGCGCGCAGGATCGCGGCGCGGATGCCGGCGCGGGGCAGGGTGGTGAAGATGTCCACCAGCTCGTCGATGGTCGCCAGATCCAGCGCATTGCGCTTGGTCGGGCGGTTCAGGGTGACCGTGGCGATGCCGTCGGCGTCCACCTCGAGCAGGATGTTCTGCAATTGCAGGTCTTCGATCTTGCGCATCTTTTCCCCCGTCACGCTGAAACCGGCCCCAGCCGTAACCCGCTTCGCCCGCCGGGTGAAGGGGTCAGGCCTGTCCGATCAGCAGCATGACCAGCGGCACGGTGACAATGCTGGCGGCGGTCGAGATCAGGATCGCGGTCGACACCCGCTGCTGCGCCACGCCGAAATACTGGGCAAGGATATAGACATTGCCGGCCACCGGCAGGGCGGCGGCGGCGACCATGACGCCGGCGGCAAAGGGCTCGACCGCCAGCAGGATCGCGGCAATGCCCACGGCAGCCGGGTGCAGGACCAGCTTGGCCGCGCTGAGCCAGCCCGAGGCCAGCAGCCGCGCGGCCTTGCGTCCGGCGAGGCTGGCGCCGATGGCGAAGAGGGCCCCGGGCGTGGCGGCGGCGCCGAGGATCGACAGGAACTCGTCCAGCGGGCCGGGCATGGGCAGGTGGAACTGCGACCAGAGCAACCCCGCCACCATCGACAGGATCATCGGATTGCCGACAATGCCCATCAGGATCGGCCTCAGCGTCGCCAGCCGCAGCCCGCCGCTGCGCGAGGCATGGATGATCAGCGTGATGAGCGTCGAGAAAACCAGCATGTCGATGGTCAGGACCATCAGCACCGGCCCGGCGGCGCGTTCGCCCAAGAGCACCACCAGCATCGGCACGCCCAGAAAGCCGGTATTGCCGGTCATGCAGCATTGCGCCTCCATCGCCGCCTCGGGCAAGGGCAGCTTGCGCCACAGCGCGGCGGCCATGCCGATGACCCAGACCAGCGATGAGCCGATCAGATAGGCCAGCACGAAGCGCAGATCGAAGAGCGCGGCGAGGTCGAGATTGGCCGCAAAGCGGAACAGCATGGCCGAGAGGGCGAAGAAGAAGACGAACTTGGTCAGCCAGACCGCGCCTGCTTCCGGGAAGAACCGGGTGCGCGCGGCCAGCCAGCCCAGCCCGATCAGGCCGAAGAAGGGCAGCGTCTTCAGGAAGATCGCCAGCATCAGAAGACCGACATGATCTCGGCCAGCGGCTTCTTGCGCTTGGCGGCAGCCGGCACGGTCGCCGCGGCCGAGGGCAGGCCCACCGGTAGGATCATCAGCGCCTTCTCGTTCTCGGGCCGCAGGCACAGCTCGTTCAGGAACTTCATCGGATTGGGCGTATGTTCCAGCGTCACCAGCCCGGCATGGTGGATCGCCGTGATCAGCATGCCGCAGGCGATGCCGACGCTTTCGGGAACATAGTAATGCTTGTGCCGCTGACCCTCGGCATCCGTGCCCCAGCGCTGCGCGAAGACCACGATCAGCCAGGGCGCGATGGTCAGATGCGGCTTTTCCGGCCCGGTGCCCACCGGCTCCAGCGCCGCCAGCCATTCATCGCCGCCACCGCCGGCATAGAAGGCGCGCTCCTCCTCTTCCGCCGCGTCGCGGATGCGGGCCTTCATGGCGGGGTCCGAGATGGCGACGAAATGCCAGGGCTGCTGGTTCGCGCCCGAGGGGGCGGTGCCGGCGGCCTCGATGCAGGCTTCGATCACCGCGCGGTCCACCGGGTCGGGGGCGAAGTCGCGCACCGAATGCCGCCGGCGCATATGGTCGCGGAAAGCGCGGGCCGAGGCCAGCGAGTCCTCGGGCGAAAGCTGCAGGCGGTCCGGCAGCGGCAGCGGCACATAGCTCATCTCGACCCCTCGATCTGGGGTCAGCCCGATCCGATCAGCACCCCGGTTGCAAAGACCAAACCACCGCCGACCACCACTTGCAAGGCGGCACGCCAGAATGGCGTCTGCATATAGCGGTTCTGGATCCAGGCGATGGCCCAAAGCTCGACGAAGACGACGATCATGGCGATGATCGTGGCGGTCCAGAAATGCGGGATCAGATAGGGCAGGGCGTGACCCAAACCGCCAAGCGCGGTCATCACGCCCGAGGAGATGCCGCGTTTGATCGGCGAACCGCGCCCCGAGACGACGCCGTCATCGGAGGCGGCCTCGGTAAAGCCCATGCTGATGCCGGCGCCAAGGCTGGCGGCCAAGCCCACGAGGAAGGTCGTGCCGGTGTCCTGCGTGGCGAAGGCGGTGGCGAAGATCGGGGCGAGGGTCGAGACCGAGCCGTCCATCAGCCCGGCCAGCCCCGGCTGCACCCAGGTCAGCACGAAATCCCGATGCGCGGTCTTGGCCTCGGTCTCGCGTGCCTCACGGGTCAGGTGTTCGTCGCTCAGCTCTTCGGCGCGGGTCTCGTGGCCCTGCTCGGCTGCTGCGAGGTCACCCAGCAGCTTGCGCGTCGCGGCATCGCTGCTGCGTTGGGCGGCATGGGTATAGAACTCGGCCGCCGCGCGCTCCATCACCGCCGACTCGGCGCGAATCGTGTCCAGCGACAGGTTCTGCATCATCCAGGCCGGGCGGCGGTGGTAATAACCCGCCACATGCTCGCGCCGGATCAGCGGGATCGCCTCGCCAAAGCGGGCGAGATGCGCCGCGATCAACTGCTGGCGGTGGCCATCCTCTTCCTCGGCCATGCCGTCGAAAATCGCGGCGGTGGCGGCGTAATCCGTGCGCAGGAAGGAGGCCCAGTTGCGATAGATGCGGGCGTCATCCTCTTCCGAGGAAATCGCCAGCGCCAGCACCTCCTGCTCGGACAGTTCCGAGAATTTCTTGCGGCCGGAAAAGGAAAAGCTCGTCATGTCCCCCTCCCGGGGTGAAATTCGATTTGGGAGTGCGTTCAGCGAGTGGCGGGTCGGGAAACCTGTCCGCGTTCGACGGTGAATTCACGCGCGCCATCGCCGAGATCGCGCATCTCGACCATGACATGCCCGCCTTCTGCACAGAAATGAGGCACATCGACCACCGCCGCCGGGTCCGTGGCGATCAGCCGCAGACGTGTTCCCGGTGGCGCGGACATGAGCCGTTTGCGCAGCCGCAGGACCGGCAGCGGGCACAGCAGGCCGCGCGCATCGACCTCGTCGCCGGGCTCGGTCTCGATCATGCAGCCTTGCCCTGACGCACCGCGCGCTGGCTCCACTCGGCCAGACCCGCGGGATCGACCCATTCGGCGAGCTCGCCGGCGAAGGCGTCGAAGGGCGCGCGCTGTTCGATCGGCACATGGATCAGAACCGGCACGCCTTCGTGCAGCGCCTCTGCGATCACGTCGCGAAACCCCAGCCCCAGCGCCTCCTGCTTGCCGAATTTCGGGAGAATACAGATGTCTGCGCCCTCGGTCAGCCGGGCCGAGACGCGCCCGGCAGCGGTCTGTAGCGCGCCGGAATCCAGCCTGCAGGCCACCGCGCCCGGCCCCAGGGATTGCGAAATGCGGATCATCGGCCCCGTATCGCCAAGGACGCGCAGGTCCATGTCGCAGGCGCAATCGGCGCTGCCGCCGGAATTGACCTGAAGCGCCCCGACCACCCGCAGGCCCTGCCGCGACAGGTTCTCGGCCAGATCGGTCAGCAGCTGATCGGCCGCGCCCGGTTCGGCATCGGGCAAGGTAAAGCATCCGAGCATGGCAATATCTCCATTCTTCCGCCGCAGGATAGGCCAGCGGGCCGAAAGCGCAAGCCGCCGCCCGGCGTGACAGGGCCGGGGATACAGGCTATGCGAGAGCAGAATGGGAAGAAATCAGACACAAGGTGCAATGGTCCCGAATATCCTGATGTCGCGCAATGACGGGCTGGGTGCGCGGCTGATTCCACTGCTCAGCGCCCTGCGGCTCGCACAGTTGACCGGCGCGAAGCTGCGCGTCTTTTGGCCCTCGCAGGATCAGCGCACCAATGTTTCGCAGTTTGCCTGCCTCTTCGCGCCGGAATTTTCCGAGGCCTATTTCATCCCCGAGGCCGAGTTTCGTCCCCGCCGCGTCTCGATCATCCCGGCCCACCGCTTCCAGCACCTGACGCCGGAAGAGTTCGTTCAGCAGGCCGATCCGGCCTCCGACTATTTCATCGAAGAGGCCACCGGACCGGTCGCGCTGATGGGCGAAGACCCGGGCGAGGTGGCGCGCGACTATCGCGAGGCGATGGGGATAATCACCTTCACCGACCGGGTGAAGGATGTCATGGCGCGGATCGATGCCGCCTTTGCCGGGCGGCAGGTGACGGCCTATCACATCCGCCACGGTGACGTGACCAGCAGCTATCGCGCCCGCGGCAAGGCCTGGCCGAACAAGTATGTCCCGCCCGAGATCTACCTGGAGCACATGCGTCAATCGGGCGTCGGGCCGGATCGCCCGGCGCTGCTGATTTCGGACACGCCGGCCTCGATTGACTGGCTGGTCGAGCGCCAGCCCGGGGCGATGCGGCTGAGCGACCTGATCCGGCTTGAGGATCTGGAATCGCTGCAATTCGATTTCCTCGAACTTTACGCCATGTCGCGCGCCGCCCTGATCGTCGCGCCCGAGATGAGCGGCTTTTCTCGCGTGGCCGCCGCCATCGGCGCGGTGCCGATCGCCGATGTCGGCCAGTCGCTGACCGACCAGGCGATGGAACAGGCGATGGTCGCGATGCAGGCGCGGCTGGAGGGCCAGCCCGAGAGTTTCCTCAATGATGGCGAGATCGCCCAGGCTACGGTGCATCTGCGCCGCTGGCTGGACCTTCAGGACCGCGCAGGGGATTTGTCCGAGATGCTGGACCGGCAGCTGGACCAGGGCAATACCGTGCCGCTGCTGTACCGGATGCGCGGTGAGGATGCCTTTCGCGCCGGCGACATGGCGGCGCTGGCCGAGACCGGTCGGCAGGCCCGCGACGCGATGATCCCCTTGCCACATGTGCTGAGCGAGATCGACACCATGCAGGCGCTGCTGCATCTGCGCGTGGGCGAGGCCGAAGCCGCGACGCCGCTTTTGCGCCGCGCGCTTTATACTTGGCCGATGCAGGCTTTTGCAGCCGAGGCGGTGCGTCTGTGGCTGCTGGCTGATCCGCGTCCGTCCGCGCCGCTTTATCCCTTCGATCCGCTGGTGCTGGACCTGATCAGCCTGTCGCGCGGCGAGCCGCAGAAGCGGGTCGAGATGCGCAGCCTTGTCTGGGAAACGCGACATTTCCTGTCGAACACCTTTCGCGGCCCGCTGACCGCCGCCAGTGCCGATGCCGAGCTGCGCGAGAAGGTGCTGGCAGTCGAGGCGCAGGACGAGATCAGGGGAACGGCCGCCGAACGGGCGCTGAAGAGTTTCCGCAGCCAGATCGAGATGGAGGGTCCCGACCCGGAATCGGCGCTGTCGCTCGCAGCCGAGATGGCCCATGACGCGCCCTTGGAAGAGAACCGTTGGGCGACACAGCGTTTCGCGCTGAACCTGCTGCACCTGCGGAAGTATCAACGCGCGCGGTATTGGTTCGCACGACTGGCCAAGCAATGGCCCGACGAACCCGTCTATGCCGGACTGCTGGCCATCACCATCATGCGCGAGGGCGAGAACGAGGTTGCGCTGACCCATTTCGAGCGCGCCAATCCGGCAGGCACGACGCCCTATCCGGTCTTCATTCCCAAGCATGTGCAATTGCTGGACCGGCTGAAGCGCGAGGACGAGGCCGAGGCGCTTTATGACCGGCTGCTCGATGAGACCGGCTGGGCCGAGATGCACCTGACCGCCGTGGTGCGTCGTGCCCTGCGCCAGGGTCGTCCCTTCCCGCATCTGGATCGGTTGACCCGACTTGCCGACGAGGCCGGCCCGCATCGCGCCGCCGGTGCCCTTGCGGCGCAGCTTCTCTACCGCGAGGGCCGGACCGACGAGGCCCGCGCCCGCGCTCAGGCGGCGCTGGATGGCGGCGGCGTGCCCGCCGGTGATCTGAAGGCGGTACAGGCGGTCTTGGGGATCGTGGCGGTCGAGCCCGAGGGAACAGAGCCCAAATGACCGATCATTCCGTGCTGCTTCTGGCCTATGGCCAGTCGAATGCCGATCTCTATCCGGCGGCACCGGCTCTGCCCTGTGAGGCGTTTGGCGATCCGCGGATCGTGACCTTCAATGATGGCCATGCCTTTCGGGGTCTGCTTGGCGCAAGCCCCTTACAGGAGGCAACGGCGCTGGTACCGGCCGGAGCGGCGTCCTATGAAACCGTGAAATGTCGCAACTACCAGTCCTTTCAGATCGCGGCGGCAGCCCGACTGTTGCATGAAACTGGCATTGGAGCGCCTCGTCATGTCATCGTGCGCGCGGAGGGCCGCGGGGGGCGTCGCTTTCATGGGACTGTTGCGAAGAACGGCCTCCACGTCGAAGGCATTCTGAGCAATGTGGACGGCACCGATTCACAGATATTGCTGAATCTGTCGAGCGCGATCCGCATCTCCGCGACCCTGGCGCTGCAAGCAGGTGCGCCGCTCAGCCGGATCATTGTCAATTTTGTCCATGGCGAGGCGGATCGAGGTACCCCAAAGGAGATCTACCGCCAGAATCTCGAGCGACTGATCGACCGTGTGGCAGGATTCGCTGCCGAGTTTGATCTGCCGGTGCATTGGTTGATCCTCGATCCTGCGGGAACCTCCAGCATGGGAAGCGGTAACAACTGGCATTGCCGGTTGGCGATGCGCGAGGTGGCCAGCAGCCGTTCCAATGCCCATCTGATCGGCGCGGGTTATGCCTATCCACTGGATGATCTGATCCATTACACCAGCGAGGCACGGGTGCTGTTCGGAGAGCATTTTGGCACTGCGGCGGCGCATCTGCTGGCGCGCGACGCGGGCGCGAAAGGCGATCTGGGCTGGATGCTTGACGCCCCCGGTCCCCCTCAGGCTTTTCTGAGGGATTCAACGGTCGAGCTTCACCTTCCCGGCAGTACAGATTTCGAGCTGATCGCAGGCATTTCGGACGCCGAACTTACGGTCGAGGGGTTCAGCGCCTCTCATGCCGCGCGCTGCCGGGTGATCGGGGTGGTGCAGTCCGGCCCACGCAGCGTCCGGGTGCAACTTGACCAGCCTCCCTCCATGTCTGCGTGCGCGAGTCTGGATTATGCCTTTCAGATTGTGCGCAGGGATGATCGCCGCAGCGACTCCCCCCTGCCCGCAGGTCGCGGCGGCTGGCGCAGCGTGCGGGCGCTTGACTCGATGGTTCTGCCGGGGCGGCGGATTCACCAATGGGTGCCGGGTTTCAGCATTCCCTTTGCCGAGATGGAACAGGGCTGATCCGGTCAGGCGAACTTGTTGTCGCCCCGGACCGTGCCCTCCTGCTGGCCGGCCAGGTATTTCTCGCGGTTCAGCATCCGGTGGAACGGGGTGCCGTCATGCAGCACTCGCAGGCGCTCGCGCTCGTCCTCGCGTTCGGCATCCGAAATGTCGCGCCAGGTTGTACGGCCCGAGATCATGCCCTTCTCTGCCAGCGCCGCGCCAAGCCGGGCAAAGCTGATCTCGCCGCAAGAGCGGCGGCCGGGGCGCTTGTCGGGATAGGGCAGCCAGTCCTCGACCAGCACGTCCACCTCGAAGGCGTCGATGTTCTGGAACAGGCGCAGCTGGTCGACGAAATGCGGGATCAGGTCCATGCTGCGGCGCTTGATGATGGCGACCTTCTGCTCGGCATTGCCGACAAAGCCCACCAGGTGCAGCGGCGAGCAGTCGCAGGCCACGATCATCTTCGCCGCCTTGTATTGCGCCACCTGGTCCAGCAGCGGGTGGTTCTGCGGGTGATAGATCTCGAAGCCCTCGGCCTTCAGCTGTTCTTCCAACAGCCATTCGCCGATGATCCCGCCCCGGTCCCGTGCGAGGCCCGAGCGCGAGATATAGATCTTTTCAGCTCCCTTGGCAGGGACGGTCCGGCCGGCAAAGCGGCGCATATAGCTGCGAAATGCCTCGGACCCGCGCATCAACTCGAACTGGCCAAAGCCCTGCCGTGGGACGAACAGCCGGTCGACCCGCAGGGGAACCGGCGTCGACCGGATCGGCACGGTCGCGCCCAGCACGTTGAACAGCGGCCGGAACTGGCGGACGAACTGCATCGGGCGGGCATTGATCTTGGGGGTATAGACGATGCTCTGGATCGCCGGGCGCAGCTCGTCCAGCGCCCAGAGGCGGGTGGTGGATTCGACGAGGAAATGCCCGAAATGGCCGAACAGCATACCGCCGAACATATGCTGGCCGGGCAGGTGCTCGATGGTGGCCGGATCGGGCATCTCGGGCGCCAGGTTGACCTGCCGTCCCTCGCCCCAGGTGATCGAGTTCTCGACCATCTCGCCCTCGGCGGTCAGCACGCCCGAGGACTGGAAGCGGTTGTTGTTGCCACCCATGCCGCGCGGGGGCGGCACGATGATGGCATTGTCGACGATGACAATCGACCGTTTCGTATCATCGAGATCCAGACCCATCAGACGCCCCGTTCAAGGGCGATGCGCATCAGCCCGTTCATGCCATCTACCGCCAGCTTCTTCTTCAGGGCAGACGAGGTATTCGCGACGGTCTTGTAGCTGACCCCCAACTCATCGGCGATGGCCTGCAGGCTCTGCCCCTGACCGATCTGGCGCAGCACCTCGGTCTCGCGCTGGCTCAGTTGCGCCAGCGGATCGGCGCCCGCGCCCGCGCGCATGGTGGCAAGCGCGATGGCATGTTTCGGGTTCAGGTAGAATTCGCCCGCTTCCTGCGCCCGGATGGCCTGCCGGAATTCCTCGGGCGGGGCGTTTTTCGACAGGAAACCATGTGCCCCTGCCTCGATGGCGCGGGCGGCAAAGCCGGTCTGGTCATTCATGGAGAAGACGAGAATGCGGGTGCCGGGAACCGCCACCAGCAGATCGCCGATCATCGACAGCCCGTCGCCATCGGGCAGGGTGATGTCCAGGACGATCAGCCCGGGCTGCCGATCGCGGGCCTGCTGCATGGCTTCGCGCGCATTCATCGCCTGGTGGATGTCGTCATAGCCCAGCTCGCGCAGCAGCCGGCCGGCCCCCAGATGGGTGATCGGGTGGTCATCGACAACCAGCGCGGATTTCATCGGTTACGGCCCCTCGGCAATGCGGCGGTCAGTGTCGTCCCCGTTCTATCCGAACTGATGTCCAGCCTGCCAGCCAGAAGCGCGATCCGCTCGGCCATGCCCGAGAGGCCGGTGCCGCGCGGGGTGCCGGGGGCGATGCCCTTGCCATCATCGCGGACGGTCATGGTCCAATGGGTGGGATCGGATCCCAAGGTGGCGGTGATCCGGCCTGCGCCGGCGTGGCGAAGGGCGTTGGTCGTGCCCTCCTGCAGGATGCGGAACAGGGTCAGGGCGGTGGCCTCGTCTGGTTCGGGCAGGTCGGGCGGGATGCTGATGCGGATCCCGGTGTCGGGAAAACGGCCGGCAAGGTCCTGGACATGGCCCTTGAGAACGGTCGCCAGCGGCAATTGCCCCAGCGGCGCGGGGCGCAGGTCGTCCAAGAGCGCCCGGTTCACCCGGCTGATCTCGTCGGCGATGGCGGTGATGGCCTCGGCATGGTCGCGGATCGCCGGGTCGTCGCTGCGCTGGCGCAGGGCATCGGCCTCGACCCTGAGGCCAAAGAGGCAGGGGCCCATCTCGTCATGCAGGTCGCGGGCGATGGCCTTGCGCTCGTCATCGGTGCGGGTCACCACTTGGCGCTGCAGGTGCTCGCGCTCGGCTCGGGCCTGTTCCAGCGCCGCGCCCAGAAGATCGACTCCACGCCCGATCGGGGCGAGGTCGGGCTGCGGCAGCGGGCCAACGCGCGCTTCCAGCCGGCCCTGCGTCAGGTCGGTCAGCCGCGCGGCGATATCGCCCACCGGGCGCAGCGCCCGCCGGGTCAGCCAGACGATCAGCGCCCCCTGCAGAAGCGCGGCCAGCGCCGTCAGCCCGAGGATCCGGCGCATGTCCTGCCAGGCCGTGACAATCTGCGCCGTCGGGTCGGCGGTGATCGAGACATAGCCCAGCATCCGCCGCTCGATCACCACCGGCAGGCGGGTTTCCTGCGGCTCAGGCGCGATCAGGCGGGCGAACCACAGTGGTGCCGCTGTGGTGACGCCGGCGGCGGGCGTGACCTGGTGCAGGGCCCCGTCGCGCGCGTCGAGAATGGTGATGGCGGCATTGCGCGGCGAGACCAGCCGCTCGGGCAGCGTGGCCATCAGGCGGTCCAACGGCACCGCGTCCTGCATCGTGCCGATGGTCGCCAGCACCAGCGAGCGGGCGGTTTCGACCCCGGTGCGCAACTCGCTGGTGACGGTCTGGCGCAGGTTCTGCAGGCTGAACAGCGTCAAGACCACCAGCAGCATCAGCTGGATGGCGAAAATCACGCTCAGGATGCGTTGGGTCAGGGTCAACCGTGTCATGGCCGCCATGTTTGGCCGAAGCCGGTGGCTTCGTCTATCGTCGGGTTGACGCAGGCTGTGCGCGACCGATCCACAGACCCAGCGCCAGACCCGTCACCGCGCCGCCCAGATGCGCCTGCCAGGCGATGGCCGGGACCAGCAGCGTCAGGCCCAGGTTGAGCACCACGATGTTCGCCACCGCCCGCCACAACGGCCCCATCGGCTGGCCGCGCTGGCGGCGGCGGATGGCGACCAGGCCGACCAGCGCCCCGGCAAGGCCGAAGACCGCGCCCGATGCGCCGACCATCGGTCCGGCGGCCGGGGCCATCAGGGCAAACAGGCCGGCTGCGGCGATCTGGCAGATCAGGTAGACCAGCAGCATGACCCCCGGCCCGGTCAGCTTGGCCAGTTCGCGCGCCACGACCGCCAGCGAGACCATGTTCATCGCCAGATGCAGGATGCCGCCATGCAGCAGGCCATAGCTGAAGAACATCGCCAGTTGCTGTCCAGGGTAGACCGGCCAGAGATCGTGGAACAGCCGCGACCAGAAGCCGCCATAGACGGTCGCCATGCCGCGCGCATCGGCCCAGCCGGTCAGCTGCAGCGCCACGATCAGCAGTTCTATCCCGCAGCAGAGCAGGATCAGCCCGGTCACCCATCCCGGCAATTGCCGCCATGTGCCGGTGCCGGCCTCCATCGCTCCGCCCGCCTCAGCCTTGCGGCCGGTCGTCATCGGTCTTGATCTGGCGGGCCTCGTCGATCAGCATGATCGGAATCCCCTGCCGGATAGGAAAGGCAAGGCCGGCTGCGCGCGACACCAGTTCCTGCCGGTCGGGGTCATAGTGCAGCAGCGTATGCGTGACCGGGCAGACCAGCGCCTCGAGCATGTGGCGGTCAAATCCCGGTGCGGGTGCGGCGGTGTCGTCAGTCATTGCAGTCGTTCCTCGTGCTCGCCGCTGCGCAGCGCATATTCGATCAGCCCGTCCAAGAGCGCCCGCCGCTCGGCCAGGGTCGGGGCTTCCAGCAGCGCCTGCTTTTCCTCCACATCCAAGGGCAGCAGCATGGACAGCGAGTTGATCAACGTCTCGGTCTCGGCGGCGCTGGCATTTTCCCAGTCCGTCGACAGCTCGCGTTCTTCCATGAAGCGTTTCAGCCGCTCGAGAAAGGGCCCGCGCTGGAATTCGGGGTCGGTCTCGGTGCCGCCCAGATCGATGCCGAATCCGCTCCAGTCGGCGCGACCGGTCAGGTAGGGCTGAAATCCCTCCTCGGCCTCGATCAGCCGAAAGCGCGACACGGCGCGTAGCTGGATCAGCATGCGGTTGTTGTCGGTCTCGCTGAAGGCGACGACGCGGCCGGCGCAGCCAACCCCGGCCAGCCCGTCCTCGTGCGGCTGGATCATCCCGATCATCCGGTGGCCGGATTTCAGCGTATCCTCGAGCATCTGCAGATAGCGTGGCTCGAAGATCTGCAAAGGCAACCGGGCGCGCGGCAGAAGAAGCGCCCCCGGCAAGGGAAAGAGGGGAATACGCTCAGGAAGGGGATGCGGCGTGCGCATCACGCAAAGATCAGCGAGGACAGCCGACGGCGGCCTTTCTGGGCCAGCGGATCAGTGGGCTTGAGGCTGTCGAAGATGGTCAGCAATTGCGCCTTGGCCGCGCCCTCGTTCCACTCGCGGTCACGGCGGAAGCTCTCCAGCAGCACCTCGGTGGCCTGCTCCACTTCGCCCGCGGCATGCAGCGCCTGTGCCAGTTCCAGCCGCGCCTGCTGGTCGGCGGGGTCGGCATCGACCTTGGCCTGCAGTTCGGCCAGCGGTCCGGCATCGGCGGCCTGACGGGCCAGTTGCAGCTGCGCGCGGGCGGCCTCGATCGGGCCGCTGCCGGTGATCGCGGCGGGCACTTGGTCCAGCGCGGCGGCGGCGGCATCGGCGTCACCCTTGGCCAGATGGGACCGGATCAGTCCGCCCCAGGCCTGCGGGTTCTCGGGGTCTTCCTCGGCGATGGCGGCGAAGGTTTCGGCCGCGTCCTCTGCCGCGCCTTCCTCCAGCATCGCCTCGGCGGCGGCCAACGCATCGGCCAGCCCGCCATCATCGCCGCCAAGCGCGACGAGCTTGTCGACGAATTGCTTGATCTGGCTTTGCGGGATCGCGCCCTGGAAGGCGTCGACCGGCTGGCCCTGGAAGAAGGCATAGACGGTCGGGATCGACTGCACCCTGAGCTGCCCGGCGATCATCTGGTTCTCGTCGACATTCACCTTGGCCATGCGCACCCGGCCCTTGTGGCGGGCGACCTCGGCCTCGAGCTGGGGGCCAAGCGTCTTGCAGGGGCCGCACCAGGGCGCCCAGAAATCGACGATGACCGGCACGGTCATCGACATGTCGACCACCTCGGCCATGAAACTGGCCTCGGTCACATCCTTGATGAAATCGCTGGCGGCAGGGGCGGCGGCGGGTTCGGAACCAAGGGTCAGCATCGCGTCTCTCATCTCAAAGGGTCTGGGCATAGATAGGGCCATGCCCCCTTGGGTTACAAGGTCAGCGTGGCTCGGGCGGGATCATGCAAAGCGGCAAACCGGCGGGCAGGACCAACAGCCCCGCGCCCTTACGATAGACCTCGGCGGCGCTGACATTGCTGACGGTGGCAGTCAGGCGCGTGGCATGGACCAGCCGCGCCTCGGGCAGGCGGGCCAGCAGGTCGGGCGCGGGGGCGATGACCAGCGCCGAGGGTGCTGCGCCGGGGATGAACATGCCGCCGGCCATCAGCGCCAGCCAGCCAAGGGCGAGGGCCAGTGCATATGCCGCCACCCGCCGCATCAGTAGTCGTGGATATGTTCAAGCCGCGCGTGCGCAAGGTCCAGCTCGCGCAGGCGGCTGGCCAGCTCTGGCACCTTGACCACGATCAGGTGCCGCATCTCGCGGCTGCCCTGCAGCGGAAAGGTGAAGATCGCGCCCAGATCGGCGGGGCCGTTGGTGATTGCCGTCAGGAGGATGTCGTCATTGCCGGCGATCTCGATGATCTGCCCACCCTCGTCGGTGATGTGCTGCAGGATGGTGGTCAGCTCGCGATAGCGCGGGGTCTCGATCTCGAACCCCTCGGGGCGGCGCTGGATCACGGTGACGCCGGGGATCGTGGCCAGCTGCGGCTCGGGCAGGCCGGTGACGACGGCGCGCAGCGTCAGCTCGTCCTGCCCGGTCGCGGCCACCGCGCCCGCGATCGCGCGGGCATAGGCGGCCTTGGCGCGATACTCGACGCCAAGGGCAAACTGGCGCTCCCGGTCACGGAAAACGCCGGTCGCAGCATCGTCCAGCGCCTGTGCGTCCGTGGTGAAATCCCACCGATACCACGGGGTCTGCTGCAGGAAGGCGGCATAATCCGCCGCCTGCTGCGCCGACAGCCGGTCGATCGGGCTGTGATCCGGCCCGCGCAGCCATGTCGCGACGCGGCCAAGCGTTTCCTCGTAAGCCGCCTTCAGCATCAGCTCGAGGGTGAAACTGACCCCGATGGTATAGATCGTTGCCTTGGACTCGCTGGTGAAACCGCCATGTGCATCCGCCATCTCGGTCAGCGGGCAGAGCGAGGACCAGAAGCCGCCGATGGCCTGCAGGAAGCGGAAATCGTCCGGGTCGCCCGAGGCGATGACGCGCGCGTAATCGGCATAGGCATGGACGATGTGCCATTCGGGATAGGTGGTGAAGGTGCGCGACTCGTCACGGGTCTGGCTGACGATGGGCGTGTGATCCTGCGGTTGGGGCGTGCCCCGGCACATGGTCTCGTTGCGGATGACCGGCAGGGCCAGCAGCAAAAGGGCGACCAGCAGCGCCAGTACCCCTCGCTTCAGCCAGCGCCAGAGGAAGCTCACTTCCGCACCCCCGCCAGCAGGGCAAAGCCGCCCAAGAGGATATGGGGCGCATTGGCCATGATCTTGAAGGTAAATGGCAGGTCGAGGACGCCGTTATTGACGATGCCGAGGTCCAGATAGCCCGAGCCGACCGCCAGCCCCATCAGCCCGTCGGCCAGATAGAGCGTGCCGAAGATCAAGAGGAAATTCCGCGCCGCCCGGGCCGAGATCAGCGCCGCCGCCAGCGCCCAGAGGGCCGAGCCGAGATGCAGGAGGTCGTCAAAGATATCCAGCGCGAAGACGCCGAAGGCCAGCCCGTCCGGGTCGGTCAGGCCGGGGATGTAGTTGATCGATGCAGCGCCCAGCAGGGCCAGCGCATAGAACAGGGCAACCTTTTGATGAAAACTCATAGCGGCTCCAGATATGTGTCCCACAGGGAGTTGCGCAGGGTCAGTTGCGGGTCCAGCAGGCGCTTGGCGGCGGCCAGCCGCTCGGCCCGGGGATAGACGCGGGCGAATTGCTCGACCGTGGCATGGGGGCGATAGGGCAGGTAATAGCTGCCGCCGATGGCGGCGATGCCGTCGATCAGCTCGCGAGTCAGGCGGGCCATGTCGGCCTCGGACCGGGCCGACATTTCCTGGCTGAAGGACATGACGGCGGCAAGCCGCGGGGTTGGGGCATAGGCCAGCCAGCTGTCGGGATCGGCGGCGACATAGCGGATGGTGACGTTCAGCATCTCCTGATAGCTGGGCGGGATCGCCTGCTTGCAGACGGCGATGAAATCGGACCAGCGGTCGGGCGGCACGAAATATTCGTGCAAGATGTCAGTCCGCGTCGGATCGCCATCATCCAGGGTGGCAACCGGCTCGTTCATCAGGCTGTTGCGGGTCGAACTGCCGCCAAGGCGCGGGTTCAGGCTGGCCTCGGTCCACCAGCGCAGGTGCTTCATCGGCTCGCGATAGAGCTGCGCGCGATAGATCCGGGCCGCTACCTTCGACACCCAACCCGAACCGCTGGCGGGCGGCAGGTCGGTCTGGTCGGCATCGGGGCGATAGGCGATCATCAGCCCCTGATCCAGAAACCCGGCGCGATCCACCGACAGCCGGCCATAGGCCATGCCCACTGCCGGATCGTCCAGTGCCACCATGAAGGCATCCGCAAGCCCGGTACCCGGCATCTGTTCAAAACTCGGCGTCACCCGCGCATTCGGCGCCGACTCGACCTCCATGGTCAGGATCAAGCCAATGAGGCCATAGCCGCCCATCGCCATGCCGAAGAGCTCGGCATTCTCGGTGCGCGAGCAGGTGACGACCTCGCCATCGGGCAGCATCATTGTCAGGCTGCGCACGGTCGAGCCCATCGGCCCATGCGGCACCGGCCAACCATGGGCGTTGACGCTGAAGGTCGCGGCGAGGCCGAAATCATGGTTCGACTGCATCACCTTGGGCGAGAGACCCACCGGATCCAGCGCGGCGATCACCTGCGACCAGCGGGCATTGCCGGGTGCCAGATAAGTCTGGGCGGCGCTGTCGATCTCGATCCGGCCATTTTCCCAGCCAAGCGCGGTGCCGTCGCGGGGCAGGGATTGCCCACCCATCGAATGCCGCGCCGCCGAAAGGCACAACGGTCGCCCCGCCGCCTGCGCCTCGGCCAGTTCCGCGCGCAGCCGCGCGACCAGGGCCTCGCCGGGGTCCTCGGTCAGGATGATATGCTTGGCGATGGGTGTTTCGGACAGCAGCGAGGCGTCGTTCAACGTACCCTCGGGCGCGGGGCCGGTCAGCGGCACCCCGTCCAGCGTGTCATGCCAGGGCGCCAGCCGGTTCGCGGCCCATGCCCCGATGACCGCCCCGGTGCCGAGCAGAAGCGCGCGGCGCGAAAAGCGGCCCATGCTCAGAGATCGAAGCTGGCGAAGACGGGCACGTGATCGCTCGGCTGCTGCCAGCCCCGGACCGGACGAAGGATGCGACTGCCATGACCAGCGCCGGCAATATCCGGCGTGGCCCAGATGTGATCGAGCCGCCGGCCCTTGTCGGCGGCATCCCAATCCTTGGCGCGATAGGACCACCACGAATAGAGCAGCCCGGACGGAATGTCCTTCCGGGTGATATCGACCCATTTGCCCGCATCCTGCGCCGCGCCCAGATGCTCTACCTCGATGGGGGTGTGGCTGACGATCTTCAGAAGCTGCTTGTGCGACCAGACATCATCCTCGCGCGGGGCGATGTTCAGATCGCCCACCATGATAGATTTCTGCGGCTTGTCGGCATGGAAGGCGTCGCGCATCTCGGTCAGGAAGTCGAGCTTCTGGCCGAATTTCTCGTTCTGCGCGCGGTCTGGAATGTCGCCGCCCGCCGGGACATAGAAATTGTGGATGGTGACCCCGTTTTCCAGCCGCGCGGCGACGTGCCGGGCATGGCCGAGGCTGGCATAGTCGCGGTCGCCCGCATCCTCGATCGGCAGGCGCGACAGGATGGCGACGCCGTTATAGCCCTTCTGCCCGCGCGCCACGACATGGCGGTAACCCAGGTCGGCGAAGCCCTGCAGCGGCATCTTCTCGACCGGCGACTTGATTTCCTGCAGGCAGAGGATGTCGGGTGCCTCTTCCGACAGCAGGCGCGCGACCAGCGGCTCGCGCAGGCGGACCGAGTTGATGTTCCAGGTGGCAATCGTGAACATGGGCATCCTCATTCTCATTCGGGGCGGAGACTAGCGGCGCGCTTGGGCAGTGTCGAGTTCACGCGGAAAAAGGCCGTTGTTCCCCGCCCGTCCTGCGGTCAGGATGCCGCCCATGCGGAGCAAGGAGGGCGCCATGACCATCACCATCGACGAGGCCCTGACGCGCGGCGGCATCGGCCGCTTCCAGTGGCGCTTGCTGGGCATCTTCGGGCTGGTCTGGGCGGCGGATGCGATGCAGGTGATCTCGGTCGGGTTTTCCGCGCCGTCGATTGCCGCAAGCTTCGGCCTCAGCGTGCCGCAGGCGATCCAGTATACCGGGACGCTGTTCTTTCTGGGCATGTTCGTCGGCGCATACCTCTTCGGGCGGCTGGCCGACCGCATCGGGCGGCGGCGGGTGCTGCTGATCACGGTGGCGGCTGACGCGATCTTCGGCCTTGCCGCCGCCTTTGCCCCCAGCCTCGGCGCGCTGATGGCGCTGCGCTTCATCACCGGCATGGCGGTGGGCGGCACGCTGCCGGTCGATTACGCGATGATGGCCGAGTTCCTGCCGCCGAAGAACCGGGGCCGCTGGCTCGTCTGGCTGGAGGGGTTCTGGGCCGTCGGCACCATCGTCATCGCCCTGACCGCCTGGCTTGCCAGCGTGAACGGCGCGGCCGAGGCCTGGCGCTGGATCTTTGCCGTGGCGGCCTTCCCGGCGCTGATCGGCTTCTGGCTGCGGCTGTGGCTGCCGGAATCGCCGATGTTCCTCGTGCGCCACGACCGGCAGGACGAGGTGCGCCACGTGATGAACCGGGTGCTGACCACCAATGGCAAGGCGCCGCTGCCCGAGGGTAGCCGCATCACCACCGCAAGCCATGACCCGGCCTCCGAGACCTCGATCTTCGCCCCGGCGCTGCGGGCGCGGACGCTGGGGATTCTGATCGTCTGGTTCCTCGTCTCGCTTTCTTATTACGGCGTGTTCATCTGGCTGCCGGGGCAATTGGCCGGCGAGGGCTTCGGTTTCGTGCGGGGCTATGGCTTCCTGCTGATCCTCGCGCTGGCGCAGGTGCCGGGCTATGCGCTGGCCGCCTGGGGGGTCGAGAACCTGGGACGGCGGGTGACGCTGATGGGTTTCCTGCTGGCCAGCGCGGCGGGCTGTTTCCTCTTCACCATCGCCACATCGGCCACGATGATCGCCGCCGCGCTGATCCTGATGAGCTTCGCGCTTCTGGGCACCTGGGGCGCGCTTTACGCCTTCACCCCCGAACTCTACCCGACCGCGCTCCGCGGCACCGGCATGGGCACCGCCAGCGCCATCGCGCGGCTGGGGGGCATTCTCGCGCCCAGCTTGCTCGGCGCGATCATCGCCAAGGGCTTTGGTCTTGCCATTGGCACATTTGCACTGTTGCTTGTGCTGGCGGCCATCGCGCTGGCGGTTCTGGTCAGGACCGAGACGCGCGACCGGGCCATCGGCTGAGCGACAGGAGGACGAGATGGGTCAACTGGTCAACGGCGTCTGGATGGACGAATGGTATGACACCGCCGCGCATGGCGGCGAGTTCGTCCGCGACACCGCGCGGCATCGCAACTGGATCACCGCCGACGGCACGCCGGGACCGACCGGAGAGGGCGAGTTCAAGGCCGAAAGCGGGCGCTATCATCTCTATGTCTGCTATGCCTGCCCCTGGGCGCACCGGACGCTGATCTTCCGCGCGCTGAAGGACCTGACCGGACATATCGACATCTCGGCCGTCCATCCCGACATGCTGGCCGATGGCTGGACCTTCGAACAGGATTTCCCCGGCGCCGATGGGGACCAGCTGTTCGGCAGTTCCTTCCTGCGCGACATCTACCTGCGCGACAATCCCAAGGCCTCGGGCCGGGTGACGGTGCCGGTGCTCTGGGACCGCGAGCGCGGCCGCATCGTCTCGAACGAAAGCGCCGACATCATCCGTATGTTCAACGGGGCCTTCAACCGGGTGACCGGCAACGAGGACGATTATTGGCCGGAAAGCCTGCGCCCCGAGATCGAGGCGGTGAACGAGCGCGTCTATGCCACGGTGAACAACGGCGTCTATCGTGCGGGCTTCGCCACCTCGCAATCGGCCTATGACCGGGGCGTCCGGCCATTGTTCGACAGTCTCGACTGGATCGAGGGGCTGCTGGGCCAGCACCGCTATCTGACCGGCGGGCGGGTCACCGAGGCTGACTGGCGCCTCTTCACCACCATCTGTCGCTTCGATTCGGTCTATCACACCCATTTCAAATGCAACCGCCGCCGGATCATCGACTATCCGAACCTCTGGGGCTGGGCGCGCGAGCTGTATCAATGGCCCGGCGTGGCCGAGACGGTGCGGCCCGACCACTACATCCGGCACTATTACTACAGCCACGCGACCATCAACCCGAACCGCATCATCCCGATCGGTCCGGTCGAGGACTGGACCGTTCCGCATGCGCGGGGGTAGGAGGCGGTCCATTACGGCGACGCACGAGGCCTCGCCCGATTGACCGACCCCTGGCCTCGACCTAGATTCCCCTAGCAGCCCGTTTCCGCCTTCCTCGCACAAGGAGCAGTCCCGATGGCCATCCGCAGCATCCTGACGAATTACACCGGCTCGGGTGGTGGGGCTGCGGCCCTGCGGCTGGCGGTACAGATGGCGCAGAAATATGACGCGCATCTGACCGGGGCCGTCTGGCAGCCGCAGAACCCGCTGCGCCGCCGCGCTGGCGCCATCTTCACCCGCGAGATCGACCGCATCCTCGATCAGGCAGAGGCCGAGTTCGTCGAGGAACGCCGCGCCGCCTTCACCGCCGCCGTGACCGAGGCCGGGCTGCTGGATCGCTCGGATTTCCGCGTGCTCTCGGGCAAGGGTGACAGCATCACCGAGGCCGCGCGGGGCCATGACATCCTGACCATGGGCGGCGCGGCCGAGGGCAACGCGGGCGGTGATTTCGCCGTGCGCCCCGACGTGGTGGCGCTGCGCTCGGGCCGGCCGGTGGTGATCGTGCCGGCAAGCTATCAGAAGCCCGCCATCCTCGAGACCGCATTACTGGCCTGGGATGGCAAGCGCGCGGCGGCGCGGGCGCTGGCCGATGCCATGCATATCCTTGGCACCAAGGAGAAGGTCACCGTGTTGGGGATCGGCGAGGGGCTGCCCCCGGATTACGCCGCCGATGTGCTGCGGCTGATGGCGCTGCACGGGATCGAGGCCGAATTGCTGATCCGCCCTGCGGCGGGGGCCGGGATCGGGCCGACCATTCTCGACGCTTGCACCGAGACCGGGGCGGGCCTGCTGATCATGGGCGCCTATGAGCACAGCAAGTTCTCGGAAGACCTGCTGGGCGGCGTCACCCGCGACATCCTGGAACAGGCGCAGCTGCCGGTGCTGATGTCGCACTGACGCGCTTGGGCTGACTGCCGCCGAGGCGAAGATTTTTTGTCGCAGGCCGGTGCCGGGGGCTTGAACTGCGCCCGGAATCCCTCCATGTCGGCCACGTTCGCGCATTCGTGAACGACCCGAGGTGACCGGGCCCCTCTGACGGACGTGGCGGCACGTTCGTGATGTCGGCACTGTTCTTGAACAAAGCCGCAGGGACGATTCTGACATGTCAAACGGAACCCCGACCGCCGCAGCACCCAAGGGCGGGACGCTGCATTACTTCAAATGGGCCTTTATCGTCACCGCACTTGGCCTCGCGCTTGGCGCGGCCCTTGGCTGGCAGATGACCGGCACGATGGGCGGGATGCTGACCATCTTCTTCATCTGCTGCGTTCTGGCGGTGCTGGAAATCTCGCTCAGCTTCGACAACGCCATCGTCAACGCCAACAAGCTGAAGGACATGACCCCGGAATGGCAGCACCGCTTCCTGACCTGGGGCATCATCATCGCCGTCTTCGGCATGCGGATCGTCTTCCCGCTGCTGATCGTCGTGGTGGCCGCCAAGATCGGCCCCTGGCAGGCGATGGTTCTGGCCGCGAGCCAGCCCGACGAATATTCGCGCATCATGAAAGAGGCGCATCTGCCCATCGCCGCCTTCGGTGGCACCTTCCTGATGATGGTCGGCCTCAGCTTCTTCTTCGACCACGAGAAGGACGTGCACTGGGTCCGCTGGCTGGAACGCCGGATGCAGAAATACGCCACCATCCGCGGCATCGAGGTCGCCGTCGCGCTGGTCGCGGTGCTGATCGTCTCGCGCTTCCTCGATCCGGTGGAATCGCAGGTCTTCTTCCAGTCGGCCATCTGGGGTCTTCTGACCTTCCTGCTGGTCGAGGTGCTGGGCGGTCTCCTGGACAGCAGCCAAGAGATGATGCAGGCCGGCGCAAAGGGTGGTCTGGGCGCCTTCCTCTATCTGGAAGTGCTGGATGCCTCGTTCAGTTTTGACGGCGTGATCGGTGCCTTCGCGCTGACCCACAACCTTTTCGTCATCGCCATCGGCCTTGGCATCGGCGCGATGTATGTGCGTTCGATGACCATCATGCTCGTCGAGAAGGGCACGCTGACCCAGTACCGCTACCTGGAGCACGGCGCCTTCTACGCCATCATCGCGCTGTCGGTGATCATGTTCCTGCAGAGCTTCGTACACATTCCCGAAGTCATCACCGGCCTTGGCGGCGCGGCGCTGATCGGCGTGTCGCTGTGGTCCTCGATGCGCTGGAACAAGAACACGCGGGCGGACGCAAGCTGACCTGATCCGCCGGAACCGATTGCGGCCGCAGGGGAAACCCTGCGGCCGTTTGCTTTGCTAAGCCTGCGCGGTCAGCCGCTTCAGGATCAGCGGCAGAAGCCCGCCCTGCCGCAGGGTTTCAATCTCCAGCGAGGTCTCGATCGCGGCAATGGCGGTCAGGGCTTCGACCCGGCCATCGGCGCGCAGGATGCGAAGCGACACCGGCGCGCGGGGATGAAGTGTGGCTTCGTCGGCAGAGATTTCGATCCGGTCATCGACGCTCAGCGCCAGCGTTTCGGGCGTCACCCCTGCGGGCAGACGCAGCGGCAGAACGCCCATGCCGATCAGGTTGGCGCGGTGGATGCGCTCAAAACTGACCGCCATTACCGCCCGCGCGCCCAGCAGCGCCGCGCCCTTGGCGGCCCAATCCCGCGACGATCCCATGCCGTAACGCTCGCCCGCGACAATCACCACGGGCTGTTCCTCAGCGCGATAGACCTCGGCCGCCTGCCACAAGGGCAGATCGCGACCATCCGGCAGGCGGGTCGAGCCGGGGGGGATGTCGGGGGCCAGCAGGTTCCTGACGTTCCGGTTGGTGAAAAGCCCGCGCAGCATCGTCTCCCAGTTTCCCCGGCGCGAGGAAAACACGTTCAGGTCGCGCGGGTTCTCGCCGCGCGCGATCAGGTATTCGCCCGCCTCGCCCTTGGCCGGAATCGCACCGGCGGGCGAGATGTGGTCGGTGGTGATGTCATCGCCCAGAACAAGGATCGGCCGCGCCTGATAGCTGCCAAGCCGACTGCCCTCGCCAAAGCCGGCAAAGGGCGGGCGGCGGATATAGGTCGAGGCTTCGTCCCACGGAAAGAGCTCGCTGTCGGGGGCGTCGAGCTCGGCCCACATCCGGCTGTCCTCGGCCTCGTCATAGGCGACGGTGAAATCATCCTTGCGCGCAGCAAGGGCCAGCGCGGCGTCGATCTCGGTACCCGTGGGCCAGAGATCGGCCAGCGTGACGCCCGGGGCGATCTCGTCTGTCAGGATGTCGCGTTCGACATCGCCCGCCAGCGCGAAGGCCACGACCAGCGGCGGCGAGGCGAGAAAACCGGCCTCCAGCTGCGGATGCACGCGTCCCGGGAAGTTGCGATTGCCCGACAGCACGGCGACCTGCAGCCGGCCCTCGGCCAGCGCCTGCTGTGAGGCATCGGTCAATTGCCCCGAATTGCCGATGCAGGTGGTGCAGCCGAAGCCGACGATGCCAAAGCCGAGCGCCTCGAGATCCTCCATCAGCCCGGCACGTTCCAGATAGCGCCGGGCGGTGGGCGAGCCGGGGGCGAGCGAGGTCTTGACCCAAGGCGGCGGGGTCAGGCCGAGCGCACGCGCCTTGCGCGCGACCAGACCGGCGGCGACCATCAGCCCGGGGTCCGAGGTATTGGTGCAGGAGGTGATGGCGGCGATGGCCACGGCGCCGTCGGGCACGCCGTCCACCACACGCGCCGGACCGCCCCGGACCTCGGCCGCGGCAACCTGTGTCGCCGAGGCGGGCAGACGGTCCTGCGGACGGCGTGGCCCGGCCACGCTGACGTCGATTTCCGACAGGTCGATCTCGACGACCTCGCTGAATTGCGGGGTCTCTGAGGGATCGAACCACAGCCCCTGACGGCGGCAATAGGCCTCGACCAGCGCCACATGCCCGGGATCGCGGCCGGTGGCTGTCAGATAGTCCAAAACCGCCTGATCGACCGGGAAGAAGCCGGTATTGGCGCCAAATTCCGGCGTCATATTGGCGATAACCGCGCGTTCCCCGGCCGAGAGGGTGCTGACACCCGGTCCGAAGAACTCGACAAAGCGATCCGCCAGATCGATCCGGCGCAGGCGCTCGGTCACCGTCAGCGCCAGATCGGTGGCGGTGACACCTTCGGGCAGCTGCCCGGTCATCCGCACGCCCACCACATCGGGGACGCGCAGCGTCACCGGCATGCCGAAGAACACGCTTTCCGCCTCGATCCCGCCGACGCCCCAGGCCAGAACGCCGATGCCATTGACCATCGGCGTATGGCTGTCGGTGCCGATCATTGCATCGGGGAAAAGCCAGCCCGCCTCGGCCTGCACCACCTTCGACAGCCGCTCGAGGTTCAGCGTGTGCATGATGCCGGTGCCGGGCGGGTGGACGGTAAAGCGGTCCAGCGCGCCGGCAGCCCATTTCATGAAGCGGTAGCGTTCGCCATTCCGGCGATATTCATTCGCCAGATTGCGGGCCATTGCGTCGCGCCCGCCAAAGGCATCGACAGCCAGCGAATGGTCGGTCGAGACATCGACCGGCAGCACCGGATTCAAGAGGGCCGGATCGAACCCCGCCTCGGCGAGCGTCGAGCGCATCCCGGCGATATCGACCAGCGCCGGGCCGCAGGTGGTGTCATGCATCAGCACCCGGCAGGGCCGGAAGGGAATCTCGGCATCGACCGGGCCGTCACTCGCTGCAAGGATCGCCCTGGCGGCGGCATCGGCATCCGGCCCGGCGGTGCGCAGCACGTTTTCCAGCAGGATCCGGTGAATATGCGGCATCCGCGCCAGCCGGTCACCGGCGGCGGCAGGCAAATCGATGATCTGCCAGCGGGAGCCGCCGGCCTCAAACGTCGTCTCGTGGGTCATGTCAGTCGTCCCGGTTGAACAGCGCGACCTTGGCGCGGCCGGCCTCGGCGATGTGGCGATGCAGGAAATCGGCCGCCTCGGGCAGTGAACCGCCCTCGATCAGGTCCAGAAGCTGCAGATGCTCGGCCGCCTGCTGCGGCAGGCGCGAGCGGTCGGTGGTGATGCGGTATTCGATCAGCCGCCGCAGCCGGTTGGCGCGCTGCAAGGCGTCGATGAAGAAGGGATTGCCAGAGCAGCGCATCAGCATCTCGTGGAAATCGTTATTGGCGCGAAACACAGCACTGCGGCTGTCGCTGGCAAAGCTTGCCAGCATCTGTTGCTGGCGGGCGCGGGCCTCGGCAAAAGCCTCGGCGTCGATCCGAAACCCCGGCTGCAACAGTGCCTCGCGTTCGATGGAAGCGCGGAAGTCATAGGCATGGGCATAGGCCATGGGCGAGGTCAGCGTTTCGCTGAACTGCCAGCCATTGCCGGGCAGGCGGTCGATCCAGCCCTCGTCCTCGATCCTCAGCAGCAGTTGCTGGGCGCGTCCACGCGACAGCTGATACTGCCGCATGAACTCGGTGGTGCTGAAACGGTCGGGCGTGCTGCCCGCCAGGCGGTCGTCGGCCACGCGGAAATAGATCGCCTCCTCGTCCTCCTCGGCCAGAACCGGCAGGTTGGCCGCGTCCTGATCGAGAAAGAATCCCCGGTTGTCCTCGGACCTGACCAGCCCGCGTTTCTCCAGCAGGCGCAGGGCGCTGATGACCGGCGCGCGCGAGACGCGAAAGACATCGGCAAGCGCCTGTGCCGGCAGGTGCTGACCGCTGGTCATGCCTTCTGCGCGGGCATGCTCCAGGATCCGCGACATGATCTTTGGGGCGAGGCTGGGGCGCGACATGGAAACGGGCCTCAGTCCTCGTCCTGCCGGAACTTCGCCAGACCCTTGAAGACGAAGGGCGCGATCAGGGCGATGGTCGCGATGCCGATCATGATGGCCGAGCCGGGATGCTGCAGCAGGATCATCGGGTCGCCCTGGCTCATCTGCAACGCGCGGCGCAACTGGCTGTCGGCCATCGGGCCAAGGATCAGCCCGACGATCACCGGCGCGACCGGGTAATCATAGCGTCGCATGAGGAAACCCAGCAGGCCAAAGCCCGAGAGCAGCATCAGCTCGACCACCGAAGGGTTCGAGGCAATGGTGCCCATGGTCGCAAAGACCAGGATGCCGGCATAAAGCCAAGGCAGCGGGATCTTCAACAGCTGCACCCAGAGGCCGACCAGCGGCAGGTTCAGAACCAGCAGCATCACGTTGGCGATGAACAGCGAGGCGATCAGGCCCCAAACCAGATCGGCATGCTGTACGAAGAGCAGCGGCCCGGGCTGGATATTGTATTGCTGGAACCCTGCCAGCATCACCGCCGCCGTGGCCGAGGTCGGCAGGCCAAGCGTCAGAAGCGGCACCAGCGAGCCGGCGGCCGAGGCGTTGTTCGCCGCCTCGGGTCCGGCCACGCCCTCGATGGCGCCATGGCCGAATTCCTCGGGATGCTGCGACAGCTTGCGCTCGGTCGTGTAGCTGAGGAAGGTCGGGATCTCGGCCCCGCCCGCCGGCAGCGCGCCGATGGGAAAACCGATGCCAGCGCCCCGCAGCCAGGGCTTCCAGGATCGCGACCAGTCCTTCTTGGTCATCCAGATCGAGCCCTTGATCGCCATGGGTTTTTCCGGCGCATAGGCGTGGCGCGAGGCGACATAGAGCGCCTCGCCGATGGCGAAGAGGCCGACGGCCAGCGTCGTGACCTCGATCCCGTCGAAGAGGTTCGGCACACCAAAGGCCAGCCGGGTCTGCCCGGTCAGCTGGTCGATGCCGATCAGCCCCAGCCAGAGCCCGATACCAAGGCTGGTCAAACCGCGCAGCGGCGACGAGCCGAAGGTGGCCGAGACGGTGACGAAGGCGATGAGCATCAGCCCGAAATAATCCCAGGGCCCGAACTTGACAGCGATCTTCACGAGGATCGGGGCGAGGAAGGCCAGTCCCAGCGTAGCAATCAGCGCGGCGACGAAGGATCCGATGGCGGCTGTGGCCAGCGCCGGCCCGCCACGTCCCTTGCGGGCCATCTGATTGCCCTCGAGCGCGGTGACGACCGAAGCGGCCTCGCCCGGTGTGTTCAGCAGGATGGCCGTGGTCGAACCGCCATACATGCCGCCGTAATAGATGCCGGCGAACATGATCAGCGAGCCGCCGGGGTCCATCTTGAAGGTGACCGGCAGCAGCAGCGCAACGGTCAGCGCCGGTCCGATGCCCGGCAGCACGCCGACGGCCGTGCCCAGCATGACGCCGATGGCGGCGAAGGCGAGGTTCATCGGCTCGATGGCGGTGCCGAAGCCTTGGAGCAGCAGAAGAACGGAATCCATGGCGACCTCAGAACATCATTTCCAGCCGCCCCATGGGCAGCGCGAGTTGCAGAAGCTTGTTGAACATCAGGAAGATCAGCGTCGAGAGGACGAATCCGATGATCAGGTCCACGACCAGCGCGCGGCGACCGAAGGCTCGGGCGGTGAAGGCGAAAAGCAGGGTCGATCCAAGGATGAAGCCGAAGCCGAAGGCGATCGAACCCATCAGGCCAAGCAGCGCCAGCCCGATCCAGGCGACCGCGCCCCAGTCGCATTCATCGGCCTCGATCCCGGGTTTCAGAGCGGCGATCAGGTGGCCGACACCCAGCACGGCGAGGAAGGCGGCGACGAAATAGGAGGCGGCGTCGGCGCCGACGCCGTAATTCGCCGCGATGGTCATGGAGCGCGCATCGTTCCAGGTGATCGCGGCCAGCGCGAACAGGCCGAGGCCGATGATCGCGGTCGGGCGATGCAGCCCGCTGCGTTCCGTCATGTTCATGGATCTGTCCCCCATCGAGAAAGGCGGGCGGAGGATTTTCCCTCCGCCCGCCTTGCGATCATTCGGCCAGGCCGATGGATTTCAGCACGGCATGGACGCGCTCGTTTTCCGATTCGACGAAGGTCTTGAACTCGTCGGCCGGGGCGTAATAGTCGGTCCAGCCGCGCGCCTTGAGGATTTCCTGCCATTCCGGCGATTTCACCGTGGTCTCGATGGCTGCTGCCAGTGCCGCCTTGTCGGCCTCGGCAATGCCCGGACCGGCGAAGAGGCCGCGCCAGTTGACCAGCTCGACATCGATGCCCTGCGCTTTCAGCGGCTGCGCCTCGATCCCTTCGATCGGCTCGGGATAAGAGATCGCAAGCGCCCTGAGGTCGCCAGATTCGATCTGGCCCTGCCATTCGCCATAGCCCGAGATACCGGCGGTCACCTGGCCGCCCAGCATGGCCGCCAGCGCCTCGCCGCCGCCGGAATAGGCGACATAGTTCACCTTGGACGGATCGCCGCCCGAGGCCTCGGTGATCAGCGCCGAGAGGATATGGTCCGCGCCACCGGCCGAACCGCCGGCCCAGATGGTGCCGCCGACATCCTCTTTGATCTTGGCGCTGAGATCGGCCAGCGTCTGGATCGGCGAATCCTTCGGCACCACGACCACCAGCGGATCGCCGGTCATCCGTGCCAGCGGCTCGACACCGGTCAGGTTGACGGGCGCCTTGTTGGTGATGATGGCGCCGACCATGGTGATCCCGCCGACCAAGAGCTGGTTGGGCGATCCCGCCGCGCTTTGCGAGAATTGCGCCAGACCGACGGTGCCACCGGCGCCCGGCACGTTCATCACCTGCACGCTTTTCGCCGTGCCGATCTTCATCATGGTTTCCTGTAGCGACCGCGCGAGCGAATCCCAACCACCCCCGGCACCTGCCGGCGCGGTCAGGGTCAGGTCTTCAAGCTCCTGCGCCGCGACGGGCGAGATGGCCATGGTTACGGCCACGCATGCCGCAGCAAAGCGGCGCGAGATAAGCGACATCTGGTTATTCCTCCCTGTGGACCTCTGTCGCGAATCACATTGCAGTATGTGATGATAAAATGCAATGATGAAGGAAGGCCCTCGGCTCAGCTGCGCGAAGGAAGGCCGCCGTGGGACCGCCGCGCCGCGAGACCGGTGGTGCAACCCTATGTCCGCAGGGTGCCGTCAGGCAAATGATCTTATCGCTGCGCTGCGGCACGATCGCTGCTTGGTCTTTGCATTCATTGTGCATTTGCGCAGAGTGCAGAACTGCAACTGATTTATGTTAATCTTATCCAAACTTGCGGCCCTGAATTCGGGCTACTTCGTGACCGACCCAGCCATTCGGACAGGGCGTGCAGGAAAGTCCGCGCGGTGATGAGATACCACATATGAGCCAAAACCGGATTGGTCCGCATATATCCGAGGGATAATCCTTGGGTTGCACAGATATTCGATTCAGAAAATCTTTACATTCACGTTACAGAATATCCGCGATTTTTCAGAAATTGCCAGATGTTGCGGTTAAGCTCTGACATCATCTCCAGATCTTGATCCAGCCGGGCGAGTTGATCCTCGTCAAGAAGCTGCTTCTGTCCCATGCGAATCCGGTCACGGCGGTCGGCGATGCGCATCAGGATGGTCGAGATCGACCCGTCCTCCTGAAATGACCAGATGCTGTGATTATACCGGTGGCGTACCGCCGAGAGTTTCGAGAACCGCGTGGTCAGATCCAGCAATTCCTGCAACTCGGGGCCGGGCTTCAGCAGGAGTTTCCCAAGCCGCTCGACCATCTCGATCCGGCCGCGCGTCGAGTTGACCGACAGGAAGACCACCACAGCCGCATCCTTCTGCATGCCGGTCAGTCCGGCCAGGAGATGAACCAGCAGGCTTTCGGTATTGCTCCAGGCATAATTCAATCGCCCCACGCGCAGCAGAACGCTGTCCAGACTGGGTTCATGTGGGCTGCTGGACTCGGGCGAGGAGGGCGGGGTCACGATTTAAGGGAACGATAGCGCATCGCGGCTTCGGTGCGATTCCGGGCGCCAAGGCGCAGGCTCGCATTGTGCAGATGCAACTTGACCGTGTGGATCGACAGGCCAAGCTTGGCCGCGATCCGTTTGTTCGACTGCCCGTCCGCAACCAGTTGCAGCACGTCAAGCTGGCGCTGGGTCAATCCGCTTTCTCCGCTTGGCGCCGGTGGCGCGGCCACCTCGCGGTGAGCCGAAACCTCGGGGCTGACATAGCTGCCGCCATGGGCAATCAGCTTGATGATCGATAGCCAGATATCGAGTCGCACATTTAACGGGAAAATACTTACAGTATTCGCCTTAAAGTTGTTATTCGAATAAAAATCTGCGCCATACACCAGACTGCTGAAAGCGATCCCCAGCGACAGGCCGTCGAGGCCCAGAAGAAAGCCGCGATCCGATTCGGACAGGTTCCGAATCGTCGGCTCGTCAAGAATCACCAGCGTGGGGACCAAGCCGGTCTGCGTGACGAATTTCTGAAATTCTGCAAAGGAATGAAGCACTGCCGAGGTGATTTGCCCCAGCTCCTGGCTAGTCGCGGCGATCAGGCTGCCCGAGAAATTGCACTGATTCCCGACGAACATGACCTCGGCTGCGCTGATCGGAAGAGGCGAGGCCGAAGCGAAGGATTCGTCGTCATAGGATACCAAGTTCATCGTCATTTTCCCTGTTGGCCATGCTGCGGACGGCGGGGGGGACGTCATCAATGCTTCCGCTCTGGCTCATTAAATTTTTATCTATTGGTCGACTATAACATATCCAGCAAGCATTCAAAGAAGATTGCGCGCCAAAAATTTGAATGTAACTCCGAAGAAAATAAGCGACCTGTGCGAATGGCTTATCCCAGCCTAGCCGATCGAATTAGCTCGTCAGGACCGGTCCCGGCCTATTGCGCGACCGGCGGCTATACCCGGCAGGGTGATTCCATCCCCCACTCGGGGCGTCACGGTCTAGACTGTTCGTGCGGCTAGGCCGCGGCGGGGACAGAGGGGTAGTTTGGTCCGTGGTCGGTGAAGCGGCATGTCCGCCACCCTCCAGCCGGATCCGCTCAAGGTGACAGGCGGGCCATCCGGATTACCAGCAGGACGAAGACGGTCGCGCCGTCGTGACGGTGAGCATGCGCTCGGCGATCGGAATCGGCTTGCTGTTCAGTCACCGGTAACTGGGCAGGCACACGTGCTTGCGAATGTCTTGGCCGGACCTGCCCACCGACAGGAGCTAGTGAAATGGCTGACAGCCGTAACATGAACCTGTTCGCCTTCCCGCTGGAAAGCGACCCCGCCGATCCCAGTCAGGATCAGTCCCAGTCCCAGAGCCAGTCCAATATGCAGGACCAGGGACAGGGTCAGGACCAGGGGCAAGGCCAAGATCAGGGCCAGGGCCAGGATCAGAACCAGTCCCAGAGCAATGCGAACGACAACAGCAACAGCAACGGGAACGAGAACTCCAACAGCAACAACTCGGAATCCTCGTCCAGCAACGAGGCGGCCAATGCCGCCCAGAACGCGGCGGGGAACGAGGCCAGCAACGGCGCGATGAACGCGGCTGGCAACGAGGCGGCCAATTCGGCCGCGAACGACTCGAGCAACAATTCCGCGAACAATGCCGCGAATGACGCCTCGAACAGCGCCGCGAACGACGCATCGAATGACGCCTCCAACGATGCGTCGAACGACGCCTCGAACAGCGCCACCAACGAGGCCAACAACTATACCGACGTGGCCACCGACGTGGCGACCAATGTTGAAACCAATGTCAGCGTTGGCCTCGATCTCGATGGTTGGGAGCCGTCGGATGACGACTTCGCCGATATCGATCTCGACAACAGCACCGGTACGATGGGCGACCTGATCGTCAACCGTGACGGCTCTGTCGGCATCGGCACCCAGAGCGACATGAGCTTCGACAATGTCCTCAACGGTGGCGGCGGCAGCAGCTACCTGGCGGCGCAGTCCGCCAACCTTGACGACCAGGACACGCTCTCTGATCCGACCGTCTCGAACAATGCCGACTTCAACCAGAATGGCAGCGCCAATGGCGGCACGGCCACCTCGGCTGAAGGCATCAACGCCGCCAATAGCGGCGGCGCTGGCGGCGGCGGCGGCTCGGCCGATGGCGGCAGCGGCGACGCGATGGCGGAAGGCGCCGAAGCTTCGGCGACCGGCAGCACCTCGAACGCGGGCGCCGGTGGCGGCTCGGGTGCGACCGGTGGTTCCGGTGGCGGCTCGGGTTCGAACGGCGGCGCCGGTGGCGGCTCGGGCGCGAACGGTGGCGCCGGTGACGGCGGCGCGGCGCTTGGCGTTGGCCTGGGTGTCGGCCTTGGTGGTTCGGCCGATGGCGGTGCCTCGGGCGCGCTGGCGGCGGGCCTCGGTGCCGGCCAAAGCGGTGATGCCGCGGGCGGCGATGCCGGTGCGCTTGGCCTGTCCGGTGCGCTTGGCCTCGGCGTCGGTGGCAACACGGGCGGTGCCGGTGACGGTGGCGACGGTGGCGGCACGGGCGACGGTGGCGACACCGGCGACGGCGGCGCGAGCGGCGGAACGGGTGCGACGGGCGACTCGGGCGCTACCGGTCCCACGGGTCCCACGGGCCCGACGGGTCCCACGGGTCCGACGGGTCCGGGCGGACCGGGCGGACCGGGTGGACCGGGCGGCGGCCTCGGTGATGCCGAGGGCGGCAACGGCGCGCCCGGCGGCTTCAGCGGTGACAGCGGTGCCAGCGGTGGCAGCGGTGCCAGCGGTGACAGCGGCGACAGCGGCAACGGCGGTGCCAGCGGCGACAGCGGCAATGGTGGCGCCAATAGCAGCACCGGTGGCAATGCCGGCGACAGCGGCTATGGCGGGCTCGGCGGCAATGGCGGCGATGGCGGCGATGGCATGGCTGACGTGGCCTCGGCTGCCGATGCCGCAGCAGCGGCCGGTGCGGCCATGTCGGGCGCAGCCAGTGGCATGGGCGAAGGTACGGCTGACAGCGCCGGTGGCGCTGGTGGCAGTGCCGATGGCTCCGGTGCCGGCGACGGTGGCACCAATACCGGCGGTGCCGGTACGGGCGGTGCGGCTGACAGTGCCGGTGGCGCTGGCGGTGCGGCCGACAGCGCAGGTGGTGCTGGCGGCGAAGCCTGGTCCATGGGCGGTGCCGGTGGCGGCGCCTGGTCGACCGGCGGCATGGCCGACGGCGGCGATGGCATCAACACTGACAGCGGCAATGGCGGTGCTGGTGGCCAGGTGATGCTGGGTGACGGCGGTTATGCCGATGCCGGCAGCTGGGGTTCGGGCAATGGTGACGACGGCTATGTCACCGGCAACTCGACCGCTTCGGCCGACGCGCTGGTGGATACCACGGCGTTCAACCAGAGCATCGTCATGGGCGCGAACATCCTGGGCAACTCGGTCGACATGACCGTGGTTGGCGGGGATCTGAACTCGACCAACGTCGGCGACGACGATCTGGGCTGAGTGATCGCCTGACTGAAAACATCCTGCGCGGAGTCCCTTCGCGCAGGATCGAATTTGAAGGAAGTCCCTGCGCCACTGTCGCGGGACCGCCAAGTCAAGGAAGGTCGTCATCATGCTGACAATCAACCCCGTCGACGAGGCGATCTGGCATTTCATCGGACTGTTCGAGATTACCGAGGAACGCGGGCGGATGTGGGTCGATTACGACCGCTTTGCCGCGTTGAAGATCGATGTGGATCCGGGTGGTATCGAGCCGCTGGACCTGGTGACGAAAGCCCCGCTCGATCTGCGCGACCTCACGCCGAGCATTCGTTACACCCCCCCCAGCGTCAAGCCTCCCGAGGTATCGACCGAGGCTCCCTATTTCCCGCCCTCACCGATTGTTCAGGACATGCCCGCCGATGCGGTCGGCGCGGTCCCGTCACTGGACTTGCAGAAGTTGTTCTCCGTTGCCCCGCATATGGTGCCCTATGGACCGCCCCCGCCGGTCGATTTTCACGTGACGACGCCGCACTGGATCCTGCAACCGCCCGAGTCCGTGGCCGTGGTCGTGGTTCAGTGGAACCGGATCGACGATGATGACATGGTGAATGTCGACCAGATGCAGGGTGGCGTGGTCAGTGCCGAGGCGATTGCCGCGAGGCTGGAGGGCCTGCTGGACCAGGCAGCGCAGCTTGGGGTCTCGCTGGACGTGAGCATGCCCGCGAACGAAGGCTCGTACCACGAGATCGCCCAGACCTTTCAGGCCCTCTTCGAGAAGGGCGATGGCGCCCCGGTGGATGTGGAGGGCAGCATCAGTGTGACGCTGCGCGGCGATGCGGTCGAGGGCAAGTATCTGAACGGCGTCGCGGTGGACGAGCGTCCCGACATCTCCGAGTATTTTCCCGACTACCGCGACAAGGACGACGAGGAAGAGGACGAGACCGCCGACACAGGAAGCTCGGATGGTCCGCAGACGGCCTCTGGCGCGGTCGCGGGTCCCGGCGATGCGGATGATGACGACGGCCCGGATCACGAGATGGTCCATGGCAACAACACCCTGGTCAACGAGGCCCATGTCACCGCCGCCTGGTTCGCGGCGCCTGTCGTGGTCGCAGGTGGCAACGCCTACAGCTACAACGTCATCAGCCAGACCAATGTCTGGAGTGATACGGATTCCGTGTCCGGCAACACGACCCCCGCCGTCGCAGGGGGGGAAGATCCCACCGTTTCGCTGAACTATTCCAGCTATGCCAATGTCTCGAACCCGATTCCCATCCCGGACGGAACCGGAGAAGCGCCGCAATACTGGGTGACGGCAACGCTCGAGGGCAGCCTGATCAGTTGCAACTGGATCGAGCAGTATAATCTCGTATCCGACAATGATGTGACCGCGATCACCATCATGGGCGAGAAGACCCTTTACATGATGGGCGAGAACGGCGCGCTGAACCAGGTCTCGCTGACCGAGCTTGGTACCGCCTTCGACCTCATGGTGATCGACGGGCATGTGATCAACCTGAACGCGGTTCTGCAGACCAACGTCTTGCTGGACGACGACCGCATCATGGTCAGCGGCGGTCAGGCAGCGATCAGTTCGGGCGACAACCTCCTGGTCAATGACGCGACCATCAACCAGATCGGCGAGACCGGCCTTCAGGCCACGTCAGCCGGGCAGAATGCGCTTCTGGCCGACGCAGCCGATGGCGCCTTCACCCTGCCGCAATCCCTGCTGAACGACCCGGCCTTCCGCGATCTCGATCTCGTGCGGGTGCTGCATGTGAAGGGTGATCTGGTCTCGCTGAACTTCATTCGCCAGACCAATGTGCTGGGCGACGCCGACCAGATCGAGGTCTACGGACAGCAATTCATGGACGGCCCGGGCGAGATGAGCGTGGTCAGCGGCTCGAACGTGCTGCTGAACTCGGCGATCATCACCGAGTTTGGCGTTGATTCAACGATCTATGCCGGCGGACATCTTTATTCCGACGCCCTGCTGCACCAGGCCGAGTTGATCTCGACCGATGCGCCGCTGATGCCGCAGGGCGGGGCGCTGGCCAGCGAGGCGGTGCTGTTCCTTGCCGAAGGCATGTTGACCGACGAGATGGACGATATCGAGTTCCGGCCGATCGGCGCCGACCATGCGCCCTCTGCCGATGCAATGGAAACCGTGCTCGCATGACCCATGACAAGACCAAGGACCAGCTGCGGCTGGAGCCCGATATGCGCGTGGACCCGCCCGAGGGTGGACGCGCGCCATCGAAAGCGGCGCAGATGGGCACCGGGCCCACCATCGACCAGCAGGCGGGCCGCTTGCCCGACCTGCCCGCGCCGAAAGGGCCGGGGGGTCTCGCCTTCCACAAGCGCGTCAGCGATCCGGACATTGCCGGCACCCTGCGCGCCACCCTGCGGCGGCTCTGGGCCAATGTGCTGGGGGTGACGCTGTTCAGCGCGGTGACGAACATGCTGGTACTGGCGATCCCGATCTACCTGTTCCAGATCTCTGACCGGGTGCTGACCAGCCGCTCGACCGACACGCTGATCATGCTGACCGTGGTGATCGTCGGCGCGGTGCTGTTGCAGGTGGTCTTTGACGCGATCCGCCGGGGGATGCTGCTGCGCAGTTCGGTGGACCTTTCGGCCCGGCTGGGGGCGCCGATCCTGTCGGCGGCGGCGCGTGCCTCGCTGCAGAGCAACGGGCAGGAGTACCAGACACTTGGCGATCTGCAGACGGTGCGCAGCTTTCTGGTCTCGGGGACGCTCTTGTCGTTTCTTGACCTGCCCTTCGCGCCACTCTTTATTCTCGCAATCTTTCTGGTCCACCCGCATCTGGGCCTGATCGTCATGGCAACGGCTTTGCTGCTGCTGGTCGTTGCGCTCATCAACCAGCGCGCCACCGCCGCGCCGTTTGCCGAGGCCAACCGTCATCTCAGCCGCTCGAACCTGCATCTCGATTCGATGGCGCGGAACTCGCAGATCATCAACGCGCTGGCCATGATCCCCGAGGCCGTCACCATCTGGGGCCGCGACGCCGCCGGTTCTATGGCCGCGCAGGTGCGCGCGCAGGATCGCAACATCATGTTCGCCGGCATCTCGCGCGCCATCCGCCTGCTGACGCAGGTGGGGCTGCTGGGCTGGGGCGCCTACCTGGCGCTTCAGGGCGAGATCACCGGCGGCATGGTCATTGCCGCCTCGATCATCGCCGGTCGGGCCTTGGCCCCAATCGAGGGCGCCATCGAGGGCTGGAACAACGTGCTTCTGTCCCGCGCCGCCTATGGGCGCATCTCGACGCTGCTGAAATCCTCGCCGCTGAACACGCAGCGGCTGCATCTGCCCCATCCCGAGGGCCGGCTGGATGTCGAGCGGCTGCTTTATGTCCCCAATGGCACCAAGCGGGTGGTGCTGAACTCGATCACCTTCTCGCTGATGCCCGGTACCTCGCTGGCCATTGTCGGCAAGTCGGGGGCGGGCAAGACCACGCTTGGCAAGATGCTGGTCGGTTCGATCCTGCCGACCTCGGGCTCGGTGCGGCTCGACCTGATGGATCTGCGCAACTGGGATCAGCGTCAGCTGGGGCAATGCCTCGGCTATCTGCCGCAAGATGTGCAGCTGTTCCCCGGCACCATCAAGGCCAATATCGCCCGGATGCGCGCTGACGCGCTGGATGCCGACATCTACCAGGCGGCGGTGCTGGCCGATGTGCATGACATGATCGCCAAGCTGCCCGAGGGCTACGAGACCATCGTGGCCGCCGACGGCGCACCGCTGTCGGGCGGGCAGAAACAGCGCATCGGCCTGGCCCGCGCCTTCTTCGGCAGCCCCCGGCTGGTGGTGCTGGACGAGCCGAACTCGAACCTCGACACGGCGGGCGACCGGGCGCTGTCGCGGGCGATGGCGCTGGCCAAAGAGGACGGCATGACCGTCATCGTGGTCACGCAGAAATACTCGCTGCTGCAGGATGTCGACAACATCATGATGCTGGCCGACGGGCAGATCGCCATGTTCGGCGCGCGTGACCAGATGCTGGACAAGCTGGCCGAGCGCAAGCGTCCGCCCGCCACTCCGGCACCGCGTCCGCCGCAGCCGCCGATGGCCCCTCAAGGTGGAGCACCCGCATGACCATGATGCCCGATCATGACGGACTTTACGCCCGCGTTCCCCGCTCGGTTCGGTGGCACCTGACCTTCGGGCTTGCGTTGCTGGTCATTGCCTTCGGTGGCTTCGGGGCCTGGGCCTTCCGCGCGCCGCTGGCCGCCGCGGTGATGGCGCCGGGCAGTTTCGTTGCCACCGGGCGCAACAAGATCGTGCAGCATCTTGAGGGCGGGATCATCGCTGAGATTCTCGTCAACGAGGGCGACGCCGTGACGGCGGGCCAGCCGCTGATCAAGCTGGATGGCACCGCCGCCACCGCCAACCAGCGCGAGCTTGACCTGCGCCGGGCCCGGCTCGAGGCGATCAGCACCCGGCTGCGCGCCGAATCCGAAGGTGCCGACACCATGAGTTTCCCCTACTTCCTGACCGAAAGCGCGGATGACCCCAGTGTCGCCCTGGTCATGTCCGAGCAGATGGCCGCCTTCCGCGCCGCCCGCGACAAGCTCGAGGGCGAGATCGCCATCCTCGACAGCAACATCACTGCCGGAAAATCGCGCATTGCCGGCTATCAGGGCCAGCTTGTCGCCGTCGAGCGACAGTTCGCCCTGCTCAGCGAAGACCATGCCAGCCGCAGCCAGCTGCTGGAAAAGGGGCTGGTGCGGCGCAGCGAAGTGAATGCCCTGTCCCGCGCCATGGCCGATGCCGAGGGCGAGGCCGAAAGCCTGCGCGGCATCATCGCCGAGACCGAAGAGACCGTGCGCAAGGCCGAACGCCAGATCGAACAGACCCGCAACCAGCACCGCCAGACGGCGATGGATGAAAGCCAGGGGATCGAAGCCGATCTGGACAGCGTGCGCGAACAGTCGATGAAGGCGCAGGACGTGCTGAAACGGTCCGAGATCACCTCGCCGGTTTCGGGCACCATCGTCCGGCTGAACTATCACACCGCGGGCGGGGTCATTGAACCGGGCAAGGCGATCCTCGAGATCCTGCCGGTTGATGCGCCGCTGGTCATCGAGACCCAGATCTCGCGCACGGACATCGATTCCGTCAAGGTCGGGCTGCCGGCCTCGGTGCGGCTGACCTCGCTGAACCAGCGCACCACGCCGGTCTTGCAGGGACATCTGGTCTATGTCTCGGCCGATGCGCTGAAGACAGAGGCTGACGGGATTCCGAAGGAAATCTACATTGCCCGGATCGACCTGCCGGCTTCCGAGTTGCAGCGCGTGCACGGCTTCCAGCCGACCCCGGGGATGCCGGCCGAGGTGATGATCGAGACCAATGCCCGGACCTTCGCCGAATATCTGGTGAAGCCGATTCAGGACAGCCTGTCGCGCGCCTTCCGCGAGAACTAGGCGGTCGCCAGGCCGCCTCAGTTCCGCCCTTTGCCGCGCAGCCAGACCGGGCCGACGAGGTTCAGGGCAAGGATGCGCAGGATGTGATGGGCACCGACAAAGGCCGGTTCGAGATTGAGAACCAGCGCCATCGCCGCCATGGCCTCGACCCCGCCGGGGGCGAGGGCCAGCCATAGCTGGCCGAAGGGCAGGCCGAGAAGCCAGGTGCCAAGTGTGGCGAAAAGCGCCGAAACGAGCAACGCCAGCAGGATGCTGACCGAGGCGCCGGGCAGGGTCCGCATGACCGTTGTCAGGGTGGTACCGCGAAAGCGCGCGCCAATGACCGCGCCGGTGGCAACGAAGCCGAGGATCACCAGCGCCGGCGGAAAGCGCCCATGAACCAGCCCGGTCGCATGTAGCGCGGCACTGGTGACCATGGCACCAAGGAAGGTGCCGGCGGGAACCTTCAGCCGGTTCAGGACCAGCGCCAGCACGGCGCTGGCCAGAAAGACAGAGATTGCCTCGATGGCACTGTTCACTTCGGGCAGATCAGCAGGGCTGCCGGGCGCCGCGCCGCCATTGGCCAGTGACAGGATCGGCGGCATCAGCGCGACCAGCGTAAAGACCCGCAGGCTCTGGGCCAGGATCACCCGTGGCAGGTCGGCATCGCTTTCGGCGGCGATGATGGCGACCGAGGAGAAGGCGCCGGGCATCGAGGCAAAGCGGGCGGTCGTCCGGTCCCAACCATGAACCCGCTGCAGATAGGTGCTGGAGACAAGGATCGTCGCCGCGATCGAGATGAACAGCAGCAGGATGCTGCCGGGCCAGGCCCGCAACTCGCCGATGATACCAGGTGTGACGCTGGAGCCGATCGAGATTCCCAGCAGCAGGAAGGCCACCTCGCGCAGCCGGTTCGGCAGTCCGACTGGCAGATCGGCGATGGCCGCCAGCCCGACAGCGATCATCGCCCCCATCAACCAGGCGGCAGGCAGGCCGATGGCCGTGGCCAGGGCGCCTCCGGCAAGGGCAAGCAAGGCGGTGGTGCTGGCCCAGACAAGGCCGCGCGGGAACTTTGGAAAAGGCATCACGGCTGCGACTCGGCTGCGACTTGCACAAACTGCATGTGCGGCGGGCGGCGGGCCGGGTCAAGCCAAAGGTGCAATTGCCCCGGGGGCGCGCAGCCCTCAGCCCAGCCCGGCGATTTCGGCCTCGCTCAACCCCGCCTCGGCCAGAACCTCGCCGGTATGGCCGCCAAGCCGGGGAACCGGGCGATGGAGGGCGCAGGGCGTGCTGCCCAGCTTGATCGGGAAGCCCAGCACCTTCAGCGCTGGGCCGTCCTGCACCGGCGTCTCGATCACCATCTCCTGCGCGGTGACCTGCGGATCGGCGAAGACCTGCGCCAGATCCTGCACCAGCCCGCAGGGCACGCCGGCGGCGTTCAGCACGTCCAGCCAGTGATCCTGCGTATTGCCGGCCATGCGGTTGTCGATCAGGCTGCGCAGCTCCTCTCGCGCGGCCATGCGCTTGGGATTGCTGTCATAGCGTGGGTCGGTCATCACCCAGCCCAGGTCCAGCGTATCAAGGAAGCGCCGCAGGATCTGGTCATGGGAATTGGCGACCGCGATCTGCCCGTCCGAACAGCGGAACAACCCATAGGGATAGACTAGCGGATGATCGTTGCCGGTGCGCTGCGGCAACTCGTTGGTGGCGAAATATTCCGACGAGAGATAGGCCATCAGGCTCAAGAGCCCGTTCACCATCGCCACCTCGACCGTCTGCCCCTTGCCGGTCCGCTCGCGTCCCTGCACGGCGGCAAGGATCCCCACGGCCGCATAGATGCCCGCCACCAGATCGCTGACTGGCGGGGCCGCGCGCATGGGCGGGCCGTCCGCCGCGCCGTTCACGCCCATGAAGCCGCTCATCGCTTGGGCAATGAAGTCGAAAGCCGGGCGGTCGACATAGGGGCCCTGACTGCCATAGCCATTCACGCTGGCCACGATCAGCCGCGGGTTCAGCGCCTTCAAGGCCCCGGCGCTCAGCCCCAGCTTCTCCAGCGTGCCGGGGCGGAAATTCTCGACCAGCACATCGGCATCCGCCAGCAGCCGGCTCAGCGCCGCCTTGCCCGCCGGGCTGTAGAGGTCCAGCACTACCGACCGCTTGTTGCGGTTGAAGCCGGCGAAATAGCCGGAATGACCTTCGGTCATGGTACCCTGCGCGCGCACCGGGTCGCCCTTGGGCGGCTCGATCTTGATCACATCGGCGCCTAGATCGCCAAGGATCATGGTGCAGAAGGGACCTGACAGCACCCTTGTCAGGTCGATGATGCGCAGCCCGTCCAGCGGGCCTTTCACCAGTTCAGCCATTGGCGGTCCTCACGCTGTCCATGGATGCGGTCTTGAGGCGCGGCCCGGCCTTCATGATCTGCCCCGGCAATTCGCGTCCGACGAGATGTTCGGCCAGCGCGGCGGCTTCGATCAGCCGGTCCAGATCGGTGCCGGTCTCGACCCCGCTTTCCTCAAGGAAATAGGCCAGATCCTCGGTCGCGACATTGCCGGTCGCGCGCGGCACGAAGGGGCAGCCGCCAAGCCCGCCGATGCTCGATTCGTAGTGCCGCACGCCTTGGCTCAGCCCGGCATAGGCGCAGGCCAGCCCGACGCCGCGTGTGTTGTGGAAATGCAGCGCGAACTCGACGCCCGGCAGCGCCTCGGCCAGCGCCTGAACCCAGTCGATGACCAGCGCCGGCGTTGCCATGCCGGTGGTGTCGCCAAGGGTGATATGGGTCATGCCCAGATCGCGATAGGCCTTGGCCTGATCCAGAACGGCAGACAGCGCCACATCCCCCTCGAACGGGCAGCCGAAGGCGGTGGCGATGGCGCCCTGCAGGGCGGTGCCGCTGCCCTCGGCCAACCGGGCGATCTCGGCGAAACCGGCTAGCGACTCGGCGCGGCTGCGGTTCACGTTCTTGCGGTTGTGGCTTTCCGAGGCCGAGGCGAACAGCACCATCGCATCCACCCCGGCTTCGATCGCCGCCGACGCGCCGCGCAGGTTCGGGACCAGCGCGGTCAGATGGGCGTCGTCGCGGTCGCGAAAGGCGGCCATCACCTCGGCGGCATCACGCATCTGCGGCACGGCGCGGGGCGAGACGAAAGAGGTGATCTCGAACCGCCGCAGCCCGGCATCCAGCAGCGACTGGATCAGCGCGATCTTCTGCGCGGTCGGGATGAATTCCGCCTCGGATTGCAGCCCGTCGCGCGGCCCGACCTCGGTGATGATGACAGTGTCGGGAAAGCCCGCGATCCTCTGGCCCATTCTGTCCTCCCCATCGTGATGGCGGCAATCGGCGTTGCAATTGGATGCCGAATTGGTATACCGATGTGGTGGGAGGCGTCAATGATCGCAGAGACAGCGCATCAGACCGAGGAGCGGGACCTGCTGTCCCGTCTGCGCTTTGCCATCCTGTCGCTGGACCTGGTGCCGGGCGAGCCGATCAGCGAACGCGCGCTGGAACAGCAGTTCGAGGTCTCGCGCACGCCGATCCGCGAGGCGCTGCTGCATCTTCTGCGCGACGGGCTGGTGGTGCGGGACGGGCGCAGCTATGCCATCGCGCCCTTCGACATTGCCGAGATCAACGAGGTCTTTGCCTTCCGCGACATCATCGAGCCCGAGGCCGTGCGGCTGGCCGCCAAGCTGGCCCGGCCCGACGAGATCGCCGCCATCCGCAGCAGCATCAACCTGAGCCATGACGAATTCACCCCGGAACGCTGGCTCGAGATGGGGCTGGACTTCCACGTCCGCTGCGCGCAGCTGTCGCGCAACCGCTGCCTGGTGACGGCGATGCAGGACGTGACCCTGCGCACGCTTCGGGCGCGCTGGCTGTCCTTCGCTTCGGAGGAGGGGCGGCAGACGACGCATCGCGAGCACACAGAAATTCTGGACCTGATCGAGGCGGGCGATGCTGCGGGGGCGGCGCAAGCGGTGCTGGCCCATTCGGCGGCGGTTCGGCGCGAGGTTCTGCAAGCCATTGAAAACGCCAGGCGCTTTATCGGTCGCCGTGGCGTGGTGTGAATTGGACGCAAGATTCATCAAGGGAGGATAGGATGATCTCGACATTGAACGGCCTGCGTGTGGCAGGCTTGGCGGCGACTTTGCTGGTCGCTGTTCCCGCAGGTGCCGCCGAGTGCATTGCGCCGGCTGATCCCGGCGGCGGCTGGGATTTCACCTGCCGCGAGGTGGGCCGGCTTCTGTCCGAGGAGAAGCTGGTCGAGGGCAATGTGCAGGTGACGAACATGCCGGGCGGGGTGGGGGCGGTGGCCTATGCCAATGTCGCCGGCAAGCGCGCCGATGATCCCGAATTGCTGGTCGCCACCTCGACCGTCGGCATCACCCAGATCGCGCAGGGCAAATACCCGGCAGGCACCGATGCCATGCGCTGGCTCGCCATGCTCGGCGCCGATGTGGGAGTGATCGCGGTGGCCAAGGACAGCGAGATCCAGAGCCTCGACGACCTGATGGCGCGGCTGAAGGAAGACCCAACCTCGGTGGTCACCTCGGGCTCGTCGGGTGCGGGCGGCTGGGATCACATCCGCCTTCTCCTCTTGGCGCAGGCCGGCGGGGTCGAGGGGCTGGACAAAATCCGCTGGGTGCAGTTCGACGGCGGCAGCCCGGCAGTGACGCAGATGATGGGCGGACAGGTCGGGCTGGTCTCGACCGATCTGGGCGAGATCAAGGGCTTCGTCGAATCAGGCGACATCCGGGTTCTGGCGGCACTGTCGGACGAACCGATCTCGGCCTTCCCCGACCTGCCCACCGCCAAGTCGCAGGGCTATGACGTGACCGGCTATAACTGGCGCGGCTTCTATACCGGCGGCGGGGTCAGCGACGAGGATTACGCTGCCTGGGTCGAGAAGCTGAAGACGCTCTATGACAGCCCCGCCTGGCAGGAGACGGCGAAGGCCAGCGGGCTGGAGCCGATCTGGCGCGGTGGTGACGAATTCGCCGCCTATGTCACCGAGCAGGAACAGCAGATGGCCGAGATCTCGCGCCAGATCGGCGTCATCCAGTGACCGACCGGCTGGCCGGGCTGTTCTTCTTGCTGCTGGCAACCGGCTATGTCTGGTTGTCGGCAGGATATACCGCAGGCTTCGGCGATCCGCTGGGGCCTGCGATCTTTCCCCGCGTAATCGGCATCCCGGCCATCCTTCTGGGCCTGTCGCTGATGATCTGGCCGCAGCACAGTGCGGACTGGGCGGGAAGCGCCGGGCTGATCCGTCAGGGCACCGCCATCGCGCTACTTCTGGGCTATGCGCTGCTGCTGGAGCCTCTGGGCTTCGTGCCGACCAGCTTTGCCGCGATCCTTGGGTTGGGACTGCTGATGGGCGCGCCGCCGGTCGGCGGGTTCCTCACGGCGGCGCTGGCGGCGCCCGGGCTCTACATCCTGTTCGACCGGCTGATGGGCTTGCCCCTGCCGCTTCTGGGCACATGGTTTGGCTGACATGGACATTCTTTCGCAACTCTGGGGCGGGTTCGCCGTCGCCGCGCTGCCGATCAACCTGGCGCTGATCGTCGCCGGCTGCTTTGCCGGCACGCTGATCGGGGCGCTGCCGGGGCTTGGCCCGGTGAATGGCGTGGCGATCCTGATCCCGCTGACCTTTGCCTTCGGGCTTGATGCCACGTCCTCGATGATCCTGCTCTCCGCCGTCTACTACGGCTGCATGTATGGCGGCCGCATTTCGGCCATCCTTCTGAACATCCCGGGCGACGAGCCGGCGATCATGACCACGCTCGACGGCTATCCGATGGCGAAGAAGGGGCAGGCGGCAGATGCGCTGGCGATCTCGGGTGTGGCCTCGTTCATCGGCGCGACGCTGGCCACCATCGGGCTGACCCTCTTCGCGCCGCTTCTGGCCAAGGCCGCGATATATTTCGGGCCGGCGGATTACTTTGCGCTTTACGTCATGGCCTTCGCCACCATCGGCGGCATCACCGGCACGGACCCGAGGAAGACGCTTCTGGCGGCGCTGCTGGGTCTGATGCTGGGCACGGTGGGGCTTGATCCGTCGACCGGCGTGGCGCGCTATACCTTCGGCAGCTTCAACCTTTACGACGGCTTCGATCCCATCGTCGCGCTGGTCGGTCTGTTCGCCATCTCGGAGATCCTGTTCTTCCTCGAGGAAAAGGCCCATGGCGGCGGGCTGGTGCCGCCGGGCCGGGTGTTTCCGCGGCTGGCGCGGGTGAAGGAGGGGCTGGGGGCCAGCCTGCGCGGCTCGCTGATCGGCTTCATCGCCGGCATCCTGCCGGGGGCGGGGGCCTCGTTGGGGGCGGTCATGTCCTACAGCTTCGAGAAGAGGTTGAGCGACAAGGGCACATTCGGCACCGGCGATCCGCGCGGTGTGGCCGCGCCCGAGGCCGGCAACAATGCCGCCAGCGGCGGGGCGCTGATCCCGATGCTGACGCTTGGCGTGCCGGGATCGGGCACGACAGCGGTGATGCTGGCGATGCTGATCTCGCTGAACATCCAGCCCGGGCCGCTGCTGTTCGAGCGCAGCCCGGATCTGGTCTGGGGGCTGGTCGCTGCGCTCTATCTGGCGAATTTCGTGCTGCTGATCCTGAACCTGCCGCTGATCGGCCTCTTCACCCGCGTCCTTGGCATGCCGGCATGGATCCTGATGCCGCTGGTGGTGGCGATCAGCTATCTGGGCGTCTATGCCATCACCCATGCGGCCTTTGACCTCTTGGTCATGGTCGGCTTCGGCATCCTCGGCTTCGTGCTGCGCAAGCTCGATTTCTCGCTGGTGCCAGTGGTGCTGGGCCTGCTGCTGGGCATGGATATGGAGAACAACCTGCGACGCGCGCTGTCGATCTCGGGCGGGGATTTCATGATCCTGCTGCAAAGCCCGATCGCCATCGGGCTTTACGTGGTGACGGGCCTGTTCCTCTGCTTCTCGCTCTGGCTGACCCGCCGGGCCGGGGGAACGGAGATGCCGGCCAGCAAGGACTGAGGCTCAGCCAGCCAGCGGGCGGCTGTCCTTCAGCGCCTTGGCAGCGTGGGAAATGCCCGCCGCCAGCGGCAGCAGATCGGCCTGAAGCGCGTGATAGATGTCGGGCTTGCCGGCGAATTGCGCCTTGGCCGGCTGGTCCTGATCATCCAGTTCGGGGATCCAGCCGCCGCGCGCGTGGTCGATCAGGTGCCGGTCGGCGAAGGACCAGCAGCGGCGATACCAGTCCTCGTCGCCGGCCTGCGGATCGAGCTTCTGGAAGGCCGCCAGCGCCCCGATCGCCTCGGTCACCGGCCACCAGTAACGCGCCTGCCGCGCCACCGTGCCATCCGGTGCCAGCGTGTAGACAAAGCCGCCGCGCCGCTCGTCCCAGGCATCATCCAGCGCCCGCTGCACCAGTTTCCGCGCCCGTGCCGGCGCGCCGTCATCGGGGCGGCCAGACAGGTCCCAGAGCTGCAATTGCAGCCGGCCCATCTCGAAGGAATGGCCGGGGGTCGAGCCGGCGGGGCGGAACATCGGGTTGCCCTCGTAATCGCGGTCGATCTGCCAGTCCTCGGTGTAATGCTCGGGGATGCGCCAGCCGTTTTCCGGCGCGATGCGGCCAAGGAAGAAGTCGAAGATCCGCCGGGCGCGATCCAGATACACCGCCTCGCCGGTGGCTTCATACGCAGCCAGCAGCGCCTCGACCCCGTGCATGTTGGCGTTCATGCCGCGATAGGTCGAGAAGGACTGCCAGTCGCGGGTGAACTCGTCGCGGAAGAGGCCCGCCTGATCGTCCCAGTAGTGCCGGTCCAGCACCTCGGACGCATCGGCCAGCAGCCGGTCGGCATCGGGATGCCCGGCGAGTTTCGCCGTCGAGGCAGCGAGCAGGACGAAGACATGGCCATAGGCGAGCTTCACCCCATCGGCCACGCCTGCGCCGTCGACCGACCAGACATAGCCGCCATGCTGGCTGTCGCGGTGGCGGGTCCAGAGATCGGACATGCCGCGATCGATGATGCCCGCGTGATCCGGTCGCCCGGCGATCTGCGCGAGGCCATAGCTGTGCACAAGGCGCGTGGTCGTATGCAATTCCTGCGGGCCGGGCAGGGGGGTACCTGCATAGTCCAGCACCGCCAGACCGCCCGCGCGCCCAAGGCTCGCATCGAAGAAATCGAGCTGGCGCCGCGCATCGGCGACCAGATAGGCGCGGTGCACCGGGTCATCCAGCCAAGGACCGGTATCAGACGAGGCAAGCGATTGAGGCATGATGGTTCCCCCAGGGCGATGGCGCCACCCTACCGGCAGCCGCGCGCCGTTTGAATAGGGCTTGAGACGGATGGCGCCGGCCTATTGCCGGGCCAGCCACTCGGTCACGGTGCGGCGCAGGTTGGTTTGGCCGGCGTTCCGCGCGTCATCGATCACCGATTTCAGATCGGCGATGGAGACCTGCCGGATCAGATGCTTGACCGGGCCGATCGAGGCCGGGCGCATCGACAGACGCCGCACGCCAAGCGCGGCAAAGGTCAGCGCCTCGACCGGGCGGCCGGCATCCTCGCCGCAGAAGGACAGGGCGACGCGGGCGTCGTCGCAGCGCTGCACGATCTGCTCGATGAAATTCAGGAACGAGGTGTTCATCGTGTCGTAACGCCGCCGCACCCGCTCGTTCTCGCGGTCGGCGGCAAAGAAGAACTGTTTCAGGTCATTGCCGCCGATCGAGATGAAATCGCACATCTCGTAGAAGCGCTTGGGCGCATAGACCATCGAGGGCGTTTCCAGCATGGCGCCCACGCGGATGTCGCTTGGCATGGCGTGGCCAAGGCGTTTCTCGCGCGCCAGTTCCTCCATCAGGATCTTGTAGGCGGCCTCGTACTCGGTGATGTCGGCGATGAACGGGAACATCACGTAAAGCGGCCGGCCCACCGCGGCGCGGATCAACGCCTGCAGCTGCATCCGCAGCACGCCACGCTTGTCCAGACCCACGCGGATCGCCCGCCAGCCCATGGCCGGGTTCGGCTCGTCCTGCGGCTTCATATAGGGCAGAACCTTGTCCGAGCCGATGTCCAGCGTGCGGAACATGACGATCTTGCCCTTGGCGCTGTCCAGCACATGCGCATAGATCGCCGCCAGCTCTGCCCGCCGTGGCACCTTGCTGCGGGTCAGGAACTGCAACTCGGTGCGGAAGAGGCCGACCCCCTCGGCGCCGGAATTTTCCAGCGAGGGCAGGTCGGCCATCAGACCGGCATTCATGTAGAGATGGATCGTGGTCCCGCAGATGCCGGTGGCGGGCAGGTTGCGCAGGCTGGCATAGCGGCCCTGCGCCTCGGCCTGCATCGCCATCTTGTCGCGGAAGGCGGCGGCCACGGTATCCTCGGGCCGCAGATGCACCACGCCCTGATCGCCATCGACCAGAATGGGATCGCCGTTCAGCGCCTCGCTGGTGATGCGGGCGGCGTGGATGACCAGCGGAATCGCCAGCGCCCGGGCGACGATGGCGGCATGGCTGCCGACCGAGCCTTCTTCCAGCACCACGCCCTTCAACCGGCGGCCATAATCCAAGAGTTCCGCCGGACCGATATTGCGGGCAATCAAAACTGGGTTCTCCGGCAGTTCGGCCCCGGTATCGTTGCCCTGTCCGGTCAGGATGCGCAGCAGCCGGTTCGACAGATCGTCCAGATCATGCAGCCGGTCGCGCAGATAGGGATCGGCGGCGCGTTCCAGCCGGGCGCGGGCCAGCGACTGTTCTTTCTCGACAGCAGCTTCGGCGGACAGGCCGCGGCGGATATCCTCTTCCATCCGGGCCAGCCAGCTGCGGGAATGGGCAAACAGGCGATAGGCCTCCAGCACCTGCACATGGTCGCTGTCTGCCTCGGCCTCGGTTTCGGCCAGAAGCTTGTCGACCCGCTCGCGCAGCTTCTCGATCCCGTCATTCAGCCGGGCGGATTCGGTCTCGGGATCGTCGCCGACCGGGTTGGCGATGACCACGCGCGGCTCGTGCAGCCAGACCCGGCCCTCGGCCGAGCCCTCCTGCCCGGTCGCGCCGCGGAACAGGACCGGGAAGCGGTGTTCCAGCGGAAGGGCATCGGTCTGGCTGCCCTGAAAGGCGCCCAACTCGGTCATCTCGGCCAGCACCATCGCCACGACCTCGAGGCCGTAGATGTCGTCTTCAGAAAACAGCCGCGCCTCGCGCGACTGCACCACCAGCACGCCCAGCTTTTCGCCGACGCGCTGGATCGGCACGCCGAGGAAGCTGGGAAAAATCTCCTCGCCGGTTTCCGGCATGAATCGGAAGCCCGGCTCGGCGGGGGCATTGGCGGTGTTGATGTTGCGCCCGGTACGGGCGACGCGGCCGACCAGGCCCTCGCCAAGGCGCAGCCGGATCTTGTGGACGGATTCGGGCTTCAGCCCCTCGGTCGCGCACAGTTCCAGCGTGTCGCCATCGCGGAACAGGTAGATCGAGCAGACCTGCGTGCCCATCGAATCGGCGATGTCATGGGTGATGCTGTCCAGGCGGTCCTGACTGCCGCCGGCCGAGCCCAATGTATCGCGCAGCCGCCTGAGCAGCTTGCGTGAATCACTGTCCTTGCGGTGCGGCATCATCCCCCCAGAACGGTCCGGCCTGACGCGGGGGCAGGTGCGGGCCCTGCCTCAGTTACGCTCGGTCAGGCTTTCTCCAACTCGAACGCATCATGCAGGGCCTGCACGGCGAGTTCCATATATTTGCGATCGATCAGCACCGAGATCTTGATCTCGCTCGTCGAAATGACCTTGATGTTGATATTTTCATCAGCCAGCGCCTTGAACATGCGGGCGGCAACGCCGGTGTGGCTGCGCATGCCGATGCCGACAACGCTGACCTTGGCGACGTCGATATCCACCACCAGCTCGTCATAGCTGATGATACCCGACTGACGCGCCTGCTCCATCGCGCGCTTGGCGCGCTCGACCTGGTTCACCGGCACAGAGAAGGTCATGTCGGTGACCGAGCCCGGATGATCCTCGTAATCCTTTTCCGAGATGTTCTGGACGATCATGTCCACGTTCACCCCCGCCTCGGCCAGCGGCGCGAAGATCGCGGCGGAAATGCCCGGCCGGTCCTCGACCGTCACCAGGGTGATCTTGGCTTCGTCGCGCGAATAGGCGACGCCATTGACGACTTTCGATTCCATGATCTCATCCTCATCGCAGACCAGCGTGCCAGAGTTCTCGTCGGTATCCTCGAACGAGGATAGCACTCTCAGCCGCACTTTATAGCGCATTGCCAGCTCGACCGAGCGGGTCTGAAGCACCTTCGCCCCGAGACTGGCCAGTTCCAGCATTTCCTCGAAGGCGATCTTGCCCAGCTTGCGGGCTTTCGAGGTGATGCGGGGGTCGGTGGTATAGATGCCGTCGACATCGGTATAGATGTCGCAACGCTCGGCGCCAAAGGCGGCGGCGAAGGCGACGGCGGTGGTGTCCGAGCCGCCACGGCCAAGCGTGGTCACGCGGCCATCGGGGCCGATGCCCTGGAAGCCCGCGACGACGGCGACCTTGAAGCCCTCGGCGAATTTCTGGTCGATGTTCTTGCGCGGAATGTCCACGAACCGGGCCGAGGAATGCTGTGCCGTGGTGTTGATCGGCACCTGCCAGCCCTGCCAGCTGCGCGCCGGCACGTCCATCTCCTGCAGCGTCAGGGCCATCAGCCCGGCGGTGATGTTCTCGCCGGAACTGACCACCGCGTCATATTCGCGGGCGTCGAACAGGGGCGAGGTCGCCTCGACCCAGCCCACCAGCTCGTTGGTCTTGCCCGACATGGCGCTGACAATGACGATCACGTCATAGCCACGCTCCACCTCACGCTTGACCTTTTCGGCAGCGTTCTTGATGCGGGCAAGGTCGGCCACCGAGGTGCCGCCGAATTTCATGACCAGAAGCGGCATTTCATGCCTCCAGCGCAGGGTTCAAATCATCCGCGCGGCTTTTATGGGCGGGGGCCGGAAAGGGCAAGGGGCAAAGGGTGCGACAAAACCCGATGCCCCCTGTTTCACCCGGTCACTCAGAAGGGGATGGTCGTTCCGTCATAGGACTGGAAGATGCCGGTGGTCTGCGGCGAAAGCTCGTCAAACCGCGCCACCAGCCCATCGACCGCCTGATCCACGGTGATATCCGCGCCCGCTCCGCCCATGTCGGTCTGCACCCAGCCCGGATGGTAGATGCCCACCGGAATTTCCAGATCCTTGGCAAGGTTGCGGCCCAGGTTCAGCAGCGCCGCCTTGCTGGAGCGATAGATATAGGCCCCGCCCGGGGCGCGCGCATCCGAGGCCATGGCCGAACTGATCAGCGCGATCTTGCCCTTGCCGCGCCTCAGCGCCGGCAGGCAGGCACGAATGGTCAGGAAGGCGCCGGTTACATTGGTGGCATAGGCCTCGGCCCAGATCTCGGGCTCCAGGTCATCGATCGTCCGGCCCTTGTCGCTGTAGATGCCGGCATTGCAGACGAGCAGCGACAGGTCGGTCGTCGCCAGCCGGTCGGTCAGTGCCGCGAACTCCTCGGGCCGGGTGACATCCAGCGGCCAGAGGCCGTTTGCGGATTTGCGGGCGGTGCCGATGGCGGTCTCGCCGCGGGCGGCATAGGCAGACACAAGCGCAGCACCAATCCCGCGATTGGCGCCGGTAATCAGAACGGTCATTCAGTTGGCTTTCTGTTTCGGGATGAAGGGCAGGGGGGCGATGGGCACACCATCCTCGATAAGCTTGCGCGCCTCTTCGGGGCGGGCCTCGCCATGGATCGAACGGGTTTCGCTGCGGCCCTCATGCATAGCGCGGGCCTCGTCAGCAAAGCGCAGGCCGACATAATCCGAGGTCGTCTCGACATGCTCGCGCAGCTTCGCCAGCATCGCTTCGCGGTCACCCTGCGGCTGGTCCAAGCTCGGTGCGGTCGCACCGCCCTTGCGCTCGGCCGGAACGGCGGGCGCCATCAGTGCCTTGCTGACATCGCTGCCGCCGCAGATGGTGCAATTGACCTGACTGGCAGCGCGCAGCGTCTCGAACCCCTCGGACGAGCGGAACCAGCCCTCGAAGTCATGGCCTTCCTTGCAGCGCAGCGCATAGCGGATCATGCGATCAATCCCTAACCTTCCCCCAATATATCGGAAGTCGCGCCGGGGTTCACAAGATTACCGATGAGATCGAGCAGCGGGGCCGGATCGCCGGCACGCTCGGCCAGCACCTGCCGCGCCGCCTGACCCATGCCCCGCGCGGCAGCGGGATCGGCCAACAGACCTGCCAGTGCGGCAGGTAGGCCCCTCGCATCGATGCGTTGCGCCGCACCGACCTGGTCCAGCGTGGCATAGGCATCGGCGAAATTCGCCACATGCGGCCCGTGCAGGATCGCGGTCGCGTGGGCGGCGGGCTCCCAAGGCGTATGGCCGCCATGATCGACCAGCGAGCCGCCAGTGATGCAGATGCCCGCGCGGTCATACCAGAGCGGCATCTCGCCCAGGGTATCGGCCAGCAGCAGCGGGTGATCCTCTGCCCCCGCGCTGCGCCGACCGAAGGCCAGCCCGCGCGCGGCCAGCATCGCCGTCACCTGATCGGCCCGGTCAGGATGGCGCAGCGCCAAAATGAGCCGGCAGCCGGGCGTTCCTTCCCGCGCCGCCAGCCAGGCGTCCAGAATTGGCTCATCCTCGCCGGGATGGGTCGAGGCGGCCAGCACCGTCCGGTCGCGGTCGGACGAGGGGGCAGGCGGCACCACCCGCGAGGGCGCCAGCAATTTCAGATCCAGCCGCGGCTGGATGGCCTGCTGTGGCAGGCCAAGCGTCCGCAGCCGTGCCTCGCTGCCCGCATCCTGCGCCGAAAGCGCCGCGACATTCTTCAGCACTGGGCCGATCAGCCCCGGCAGGCGCGACCAGCGCCGGGCCGAACGCTCCGACATGCGCGCGCCGACGATGACATGGGGTATCGAGCGTTCGGCCAGCAGTCGGGCACGGGTCGGCCACAGCTCGGCTTCGACCGTCACCGCCACCTTTGGCCGCACCGTATCCAGAAACCGCCCTAGCGTTCCCGGCAGGTCCAGCGGCGCCAGCACCGCCGGCCAGCCGCACGACCGCGCGCGCTCCAGCCCTGTTTCGCTGTTCGTGGTGACCAGTACCGAATGCCGCGCGGCCAGCGCCTCGATCAGCACCGAGGCCGAATTCAACTCGCCCACCGAGGCCGCATGGACCCAGATCTCGGCCCGCGCGAGCAAGTCGTCCAGCATCATCCGTGCGCGCAGCCGCGCCGCACCGCCAAAAAGCAGGCGGCCATGCAGAACCGTCTCGGCAAGGCGGGTCGTGGCGGCGAGGATCATCGGATCAGGATCATGGAACGGCCGGGGTCAGGCGGTGTTGCGCTGGCCCGAGGCAAGGCCGAGGTCATCGAAGGTGGAGGTGGGTACCGGAATCGAACCGGTCTTCACGGATTTGCAATCCGGTGCGTAACCTCTCCGCCAACCCACCGTCCTTCGATCGGGCAGGGGATACTGGATCGCCGCGCACCTTGCAAGCCGCGATTGAGTGCGTTGCCCCCCCGCGCCTTTCATGCCAATAAGGTGTCCAGACTTAGGGCCGATAGGTAATTTTCGCCATGCCAGATTTCGCTGTTCATCGCACAATGATGGTCGACACCCAGGTTCGGCCGAACGATGTGACAAAGTATCCGCTGATCGAGGCGATGCTGACCGTCCCGCGCGAGGAATTCGTGCCCGATGCCCGCCGCAGCGTGGCCTATTCCGGCGAGAACCTGCCCATCGGTCCTGACCGCGTGCTGCTCGAGCCGCGGACGCTGGCCAAGATGATCGACGCGCTGGACATCGTGCCAAGCGACCTGGTGCTCGACCTGGGTTGCGGCTTTGGCTATTCGGCTGCGGTTCTGGCGCAGATGGCCGAGGCCGTGGTTGCCGTCGAGGAGGACGAGGAATTCGTCCGCGAGGCCGAGGGGCGCATTCTCGCCGCCGGCATCGACAATGTCGTGGTGCTGCGCAATCCGCTGAGCGCCGGATACGAGAAACAGGGCCCCTATGACGCCATCCTGGTCAGCGGCGGCTCGGTCGAGGAGGTGCCCGCGATGCTGGCCGACCAGTTGAAAGAGGGCGGCCGCATCGTCGCGCTGTTCCGCGAGGGCAATCTGGGCGTCGTGCGCAGCGGGCTGAAGGTCAATGGCCGGATCAACTGGCGCTATGCCTTCAACGCTCATGCACCGCTGCTGTCGGGCTTCGCGCTGACCCGGGGGTTCGCGCTATGATCGGGCGGGGGATGCGCCGGCTGGCCACCGCGACCGCGCTGAGCCTGCTGACCGCCCTGCCGGTGGCGGCCGAGACGCTGGCAGATGCCATGGTCGCCGCCTATCGCAAATCGCCCTTGATGGACCAGAACCGCGCCGTGCTGCGCGCCGCCGACGAGGACGTGGCGCAGGCCGTGTCGACGCTGCGTCCCGTCGTGGGCTGGGCCGCCTCGCATACGCTCAGCAGCGGTGGCGTCAACGTCACCTCGCTCAGCCTGACGGCGCAGATGACGCTGTTCGACTGGGGCCGCAGCCAGCTGGATATCGACCTGAAGAAGGAACTGGTCCTGGCCTCGCGCGAGAACCTGGTCCAGGTCGAACAGAACGTGCTGTTCGATGCCGTCTCGGCCTTCTTCAATGTGCGCAGCGCCTTGGAGCAGGTGGATCTGCAGAACAACTCGGTCCGCCTCTTGGGGCAGGAGCGCCAGGCGGCGCAGGACCGCTTCGACGTGGGCGAGATCACCCTGACCGACGTGTCGCTGGCCAATGCCCAGTTGGCGGCGACCCGCGCCGCGCTGGCCTCGGCCGAGGGTTCGCTCGAGGTTGCGCGCGAAGGTTACCGCGCCGCCACCGGCGCCCTTCCGGGCGCGCTCAGCGCCCCGCCGCCCTTGCCGAAGCGCCCGGAATCGCTGGATGCGGCGCGGGCCATTGGCCAGCGCAACCATCCGGCGATGAAGCAGGCGCAGCATCAGGCTGCAGCCTCGGAAATCGGCGTCGCCGCCGCCAAGGCCGAACGCAATCCAACGCTGAACGCCGAGGCGCGCGTCGGCGTGAACCGCTCTCCCTCGGTGCTGAGCGGCGACCAGGAGATCAGCCGTGACGCACAGATCGGGCTGACCATGTCGCAGACGATCTATTCCGGCGGCCGGCTGTCCTCGGTGCTGCGCAAATCCATGGCGCAACGCGATCAGGCGCGGGCCGGACTTCTGAACGTGGCACGGCAGGTCGATCTGGCCGTGGGCGAGGCCTGGGCCAATATCGACGTGGCGGGCGCGCAGATCTCGGCCATCGACGAACAGATCTCGGCGGCCCAGCAAGCCTATGACGGCGTGCGCGAGGAAGCGACGCTTGGCGCGCGCACCACACTGGACGTTCTGGACGCCGAGCAGTCGCTGCTCGAGGCGCGCACCGACAAGATCACGGCCGAGGCCAATCTCCAATTAGCCCATTATCAACTTCTGGCTGCTATGGGTCTGCTGACGGTAGAAAACCTGAAGCTAGGAATCCCGACCTATGATCCATCGGAATATTACAGCGCGGTCCGCGACGCGCCCTATACCAGCCGGCAGGGGGAAAACCTCGACCGCGTGCTGCGCGCGATCGGTCGCGGGAACTGACCTCCGCCCTGCGGGGGCGGGCCAATGAACGACATGACCTGCCCGCAGGAGGCCGCGCGCCTGTCCGAAGATATCGGTGACGTGCTCAGCGCCATTCGCCGGCTGATTGCCGAGGATGAAGCCCAGGATTTTGCCCGCGACAGGCTGCTGCGACAGCAGTCGGCAGTCGAAGAACCGCGCAAAGATGCCGGCGAAGACCTTGCCGAACGCTTCGGCGGCAACGCGGCACTGGCGCGCCAGTTGGTCCGTGACGGAAGGGCCGCCGCTGACCGGGCTGGTGCAGCACCCGCCGGCCCGAACTTTATCGAGCATCCGCTGACTGCGCCGCGTCCGCGACTGATCGCCGATCTGCAGGTGCCGCCCGCGCGTGCAGTCCATGCCGAGCTTGTCGCGCGGCGTGATCCGCCCCTGCGGCACGAGAGCGGCGAAAGCTCGGCTGCCGGGGCGCTGCCGCCGCTGCGCCTGGACAGGGCGGACAGGGTGGACAGTCGCCTTGTGGCGGATCAGGGTAGCGGCGATCAGGCCGCGGAAATCTGGCCGGACGATTTTGCCGATTTCTATAAGGTGGGCCCGGACCCAATCCCGTCCGACCCAATTCCCGCGACCTTTACCCAACGGACCGAGGATGACGATTTTGCCGAGGCCTTCGAGGCCAAGTCAAGGATGCGGCCCGAGGTCCTGATGCCGGTTCGTGGGGGCGCTGCTGCCGATGATGCGACGCCGGTGGCGGAGGCCGAAGCGCCTGAGACCGAAGCCGGCGAGCATGCAGAGGTGATCGGGACCGAGACCGGTCCGACCGATTTCTGGGCGGCCTATCTGCAAATCGGCGACGAGGTCGCGATGCATCGTGAAGTCGAGGAAGTCACGCCGCCGATCGATCACGGGGATGATGCCGCGATAGCCGCAGCCGGCTGGACCGGAATGGCGATCCCGTCCTGTATTAGCCCGGATCCATTCGCTGAAGATCTCGACGATCCTGCTTCGGCTTCGACTGAGGCTGAGGCGGACCAACCTGCTGATGGAAGTAAAAACCCCGTCGCCACGCCGCCCGACGAGGTCGAGACCGTTCGCGCAAGCGGCCCTGACTACATTCCCGGCTCTGGTCCTTCCGCGCTTCCTACCGATGACGACCAGTTGCGGGACCTGATCCGTGAGATGATCCAGGAAGAGCTGCATGGCGAACTTGGCCAGCGCTTCTCGCGCAACCTGCGCGCGGTGATCCGCCGCGAAGTGGCAGCCGCGATTGATGAGCATCTGGAGCGGATCTGACCGTCAGGACTCCGAAATTGCGAACGGCCACCGATCATGGGTGGCCGTTCGGCATTCCGGGGCCATGCCTGAGGCGATGAGCGCGCCCCGGGTTCAGCGCAGGAAGTCCTCGGGATCGACGCTGTCAAATCCGCGCCGGACCTCGAAATGCAAGATGCCCGAGCTGTTCGAGGTGCCAAGCGATTGCCCGGCGCTGACCTTGGCGCCCTTCGACACGGACAGATTGTCGAGCCCCGCATAGACGGTCATCAGGTTGCCGTCATGGCGGACGACCACGATGGGCACGCCGTCGGTGTCGCGGGTGATCGCCGCGACCGAGCCGCCGCCCGCCGCCTTGACCGAGGTGCCGACCGGGGCCGAAATGTCGATCCCGTCATTGCGGCCCTTCTGATAGGTCCGGACGATCGAGCCCGAAACCGGCATCTGGAACTTGCCGCCATTCGAACTCGCGGTCCGGGTCGCGCCCAGATCCGGCGCGGCGGGTTTCTCGACCGGCTTCGAGGCGGGCTCGGTCTTCTCGGCCGGCAAGGGTTCTGCCGACGAGGGCGGGCGCGGGGTGGGGCTGCCCTCGCCGGGCACCGTGACCGCCGCCTGCTTCGTCGCGGGGTTCTGGCCGGCCACCGGGATCAGCAGGCGCTGGCCGACGCGCAGGGTCATGTTCTCGGGCAAGCCGTTCCACTTGGCCAGATCGGCAACCGAGACATCGTATTTCCGCGCGATCGACCAGGCCGTCTCGCCCGAGGCCACCTGGTGCTGCTTCGGCTGCGGACCGGCGGCGGGTGCTGCAGGTTTCGCAGCGGTCGCCTCGGCAGCCGGTGTCTCCGGCTTGGCCGTGCCCTGGTCGGCAAAGGGATCGCTGACCTGTCCGGTATTGCTGAAGATGCCGCGCCCCGCCACCGGCGTGCCGGGTGCCACCTTGCGGGGCAGGGCGACGATCGCTCCGGCGGTCAGCGGCGCCGTGGCGTCGATGGCATTGTGCCGCGCCAACTCGCCCGCGTTCAGCCCCAGCCGCGCCGCGATGGTGGTCACGGTGTCATCCTGCCGCGCGACCGCGACCTGGTAATCGGGATAGCTGATCAGCCCGCGCGAATCCGGCTGCGGGCGCGGCTGCGCCACCGAGGCCGCCTGCGCCGTATCCAGCGAGCCGCGCATCAACCCGCGAAGGTCGGGATCAAAGGTGCCGTTCTGCCCGCAGGAGGCGAGGATCAGTGCGGCCGCTGCGGCGCATGTGGGTCGAAAAAATCTGCTCGTTGTCATCTTGCCTGTCTTCCTGCCTTGAGGCGACCACCGGCACGGGGGTCATGTCTGACCCAACCCCTCGACCAATGGCACGAACCGCACCTGCCGCAGCTCGTCATAGGCGAATCCGCTTTCCGACCGCGTTACGCGGATCAACGTCTGCACCGCATCCGACTGCCCGACAGGCACGACCATGATACCGCCGATCTTCAACTGGGCCAAGAGCGGGCCGGGCGGGTCTTCCGCTGCGGCAGTCACCAGTATGCGATCAAAGGGCGCCTGATCGGGCAATCCGCGCGAGCCGTCGGCCACCTGCGCGGTGATGTTGTAAAGGCCCAGCCTCTGGAACATCGCCTCGGCCTCGACCACCAGCCGCCGATGCCGGTCGACGGTATAGACCCGCCGGCAGAGACCTGAAAGGATCGCTGCCTGGTAGCCCGAGCCGGTGCCGATCTCCAGCACGGTGTCGCGCGGACCGGGATTCAGCGCCTGGGTCATCAGCCCGACGACCGAGGGCTGGCTGATGGTCTGGCCGCAGGGGATCGGCAGCGGTGTGTCTTCGTAAGATCGGTCCGAGAACTGACCCCGCACGAAATGCCCCCGGTCGATCCGCTCCATCGCGGCCAGCACCCGCGGGTCGGTCACGCCGCGCGAGCGCAGCTGGAACAGAAAGCGCATCTGCCGTTCGGCAGGGCTGTCGGGTTCGTCGCTCATCCCTCGTCCAGGGCTTGGGCCAACCCCTGAAGCGAGGCGTGGCAGGTGAGATCGGGTCGCATCGGCGTGACGGTGATGAAGCCGTCCAGGTTGGCGGCGACATCGCTGCCGGGCGTGGCCTCGGCATCCTGCGCCCCGCCCGAGATCCACAGGTAGCGCCGGCCGTTCGGTGCCACGAAGGGCCGCATCCCGAAGCGCTCGCCGCCGCGCCGGCCCTGTGGCGCGACGCGCAGGCCGCGCGCCTCGGAGGCCGCGACCGGCGGGAAGTTGACGTTGTAGAAGAGGCGGAAGTCATCGCCGGCGGTCCAATCGCCGTGCTGCAACAGTTGCCGCACGGTCTTTGCGCCCAGACGCCGGGCGCAGTCGAAGGGATCATCCAGCCCGGCGGTGCGCGGCCCCAGGTATTGCGACAGGGCGATGGCCGGCAGACCCTGAAGCGCCGCCTCCATCGCGCCGCCGATGGTGCCCGAATACATCGCGTTCTCGCCCGCGTTGTTGCCGCGGTTGACGCCGGACAGCACCAGATCGGGCGGCGTGTCGACCATCACGTCGAACAGCGCAGCCAGCACGCAATCGGCGGGGCTTCCCTCGGCGGCAAAGCGGCGCGGGCCAAGCTGGGCCAGCATGGTCGGATGGGCATAGCTGATGCAATGGCCGACGCCCGATTGCTCGAAGGCCGGCGCGACCGTCCAGACCTCGCCGTCAGGGCCGGCGATCTCGGCCGCGATCTCGGCCAGAACCTCAAGCCCCGGCGCGTTGATACCGTCATCATTGGTGATAAGGATGCGCATACCCGCTCCGCTGATCCCGTCCCTTTCTGATTAGCCGTGCACGCGTCGCGCTTCAACCCGCGATGACCGTTGGAGAAAAGCCTATTCCCGGTTTGACGGCATCCGGACATACGGGCAGGATAAGCCGGCAAGTCACGGACAGCCCATGCCGATCTACCTTCCCATCGCCGAGGTCGTGGTCAATCCCTTCACCCTGGTCGCCCTGGGCGGGATCGTCGGGCTGATGAGCGGCCTCTTCGGCGTGGGCGGCGGCTTCCTGATCACGCCGCTTCTGTTCTTCATCGGCATTCCGCCCCCGATCGCAGTGGCGACCGGTGCCAACCAGGTCGTGGCCTCCTCGGTCAGCGGCGTTCTGGCGCATGTAAAGCGAAAGACGGTCGATTTCCGCATGGGCCTCGTGCTGCTGGTCGGTGGATTGGTGGGCTCTTGGCTTGGCGTCATGGTCTTCAACATCCTGCAGCGCATAGGTCAGGTCGATCTGGCGGTGCAGCTTTGCTATGTCGTCTTCCTTGGCCTGATCGGGCTGATGATGCTGCAGGAAAGCCTGCGCGCGCTGCGTCGGTCACGTCAGGTCTCGGCACCGCGCCGGCGGCTGCACGAGCATATGTGGGTGCATCGCTGGCCGCTGAAGATGAAATTCCGCAGCTCTGGCCTCTATATCAGCGTCATCCCGCCGCTGCTGGTCGGGCTGGCTGTGGGTGTGCTGGCGGCGATCATGGGGGTGGGCGGCGGCTTCATCATGGTGCCGGCGATGATCTATCTGCTGGGGATGCCCACCAAGGTCGTCATCGGCACCTCGCTCTTTCAGATCACCTTTGTCACCGCCTTCACCACGCTGATGCACGCGGTCAGCTACAACACCGTCGATGTCATGCTGGCGCTGCTGCTGATCCTTGGCGGCGTGGTCGGCGCGCAGATCGGCACCACGCTTGGGGCGAAGCTGCGGGCCGAGCAATTGCGCATCTTGCTGGCGCTCTTGGTGCTGGCCGTCTGCGGCAAGCTGGCGCTGGACCTGTTCCTGACCCCGGATGACCTCTACATGATCGCCACGGGGGTTCGGTGATGGCGCGGTGGAAGCCCATTGCCATCGGCATGGCTGCGTTGGCGCTGCTGGCCGTGGTCACGCTCGCCGCCGCACAGATGGCCGGACCGACACCCGAGGAGCAGGCGGCCGAGGCCCGCGCGCAAAGCGATGCGGCCCGCGCGACGCCGGACAGCGAGCCTGCCGATTTCCCGCTCTATCCCGATCCGGGCCGTCCGCGCGAGGTGGTGCCCGAGAACGAGGCCGAGGCGCCCGAGAAGGTCGTGGCGGGCCTCTCCAGCGACGCGGTCTCGATCACCACGAATTTCGACGGCTCGGACATCCTGATCTACGGCGCGGTCAAGCGCGAGACGCCGATCCCCAAGAATGCGCCGCTGCAGGTCATCGTCACTGTCGAGGGCCCGGCGCAGCCGCTGACCGTCTGGCGCAAGGAGCGCAAGGTCGGCATCTGGATCAATGCCGAGCGGGTCAGGATCGGTGCCGCGCCGGGCTTCTATGCCGTGGCGACCACCGGACCGCTGAACCAGATCCTGCTGCCCGAATGGGACGAGCGCTTCCGCATCTCGATCCCGCTGGCAATGCGCGCCTTCGCTGGTCCGGTCGAGGTCAGCGACACGGTGCCCTTCACCCAGGCGCTGATCCGCCTGCGCGAGCAGAGCGGGCTTTACCGGCTGGATCAGGGCAGCGTCACGCTGACCGAGGAGACCCTGTTCCGCGCCAATATCCAGCTTCCGGCCAATCTGATCGAGGGCGATTACAAGACCCGCATCTTCCTGCTGCGCGACGGGCAGGTGGTCGATGTCTATCGCGCGCCCATTGAGGTGCGGAAGGTCGGGCTGGAACGTTGGCTCTACCGCCTCGCCTTCGACTGGCCGTTCATCTACGGGCTGATGTCCCTTGCCGTGGCGGTGATCGCCGGCTGGGGCGCCTCGACCGCCTTCCGGCTGCTCAGGCGGGGATAAGGCCCAGAATGCGACAGGCCCCGTGGTGTCCCACGGGGCCTGCACTCCTCCCTCGGACGGGCGTGCCACCTCCCCGTGGCGCGCCCCGAGGTATCTCTACTGGTTGCCGGCGATCAGCTCGGCCTGGCGCACGATGACCTCGGCCTGCTTGATCGAGGCGATATCGACCAGCCGGCCCTTGTAGACAGTGGCCCCGGCCCCGGCCTTCTTGGCAGCGTCCATCGCGGCAAGGATCTCGCGCGCTTCGGTCACGGCTTTCTCGGAGGGCGAGAAGACCTCGTTCGACAGCGCCACCTGGCTGGGATGGATGGCCCATTTGCCGACCATGCCAAGCGTGGCCGAGCGCAGCGCCTGCGCGCGGAACCCGTCCTTGTCCGAAAAATCGCCGAAGGGGCCATCGACCGGCAGCACGCCATGGGTGCGGCAGGCGGCGACGATCTTGGCCTGCGCCCAATGCCAGGGATCGGACCAGTATTGCTGGCCCTGGTGATGCATGTAGTAGTTTTCCTGCGTCCCGCCGATGCCGGTGGTGGCCATGCCCATCGAGGCGGCGAAATCGGCGGCGCCAAGGCTGATCGCCTGCATCCGCGGCGAGGCGGCGGCGATCTCTTCGACATGGCAGATGCCGGCGGCGGTCTCGATGATCGCCTCGAAGGCGATGGGTTTCTTGCGGCCCTTGGCCTTCTCGACGGCGGTGACCAGTGCATCGACGGCATAGATGTCGCTGGCGTTCCCGGCCTTGGGGATCATGATCTGGTCCAGCCGGTCCGAGGCGTTTTCCAGCAGATCGACCACGTCGCGATACCAGAAGGGCGTATCCAGCCCGTTGATCCGAACGGACAGGGTCTTGTTGCCCCAGTCGACATCACCGATGGCCTGGATGATCTGCCGGCGGGCATTGTCCTTGTCATCGGGGGCGACCGAATCCTCGAGATCGAGGTTGATCACGTCGGCAGCGGATTTGGCCATCTTCTCGAACAGCTCGCTGCGGGAGCCGGGGCCGAACAGCTGGCAGCGGTTCAGACGGGCGGCGGGCAGTGGCTGCGTGCGAAAACTCATGGGCCTATCCTGCAAATGCAACTGATCGCGCAGTAGTTATTGGATTGCTGCGCTTGCATCAAGCCGGTATTGATCGGAGTTGCGGATAGCGAAAGTTCCTGAATGGCAGTCACGACCCCGCTGATCATCAACATTCACCGGCGGCGCTATGCGTTCGGCAGGGCGTTCACTCTGGGCAAGCTGACGCGCACCCATGTCGATGCGATCGAGGTAACGCTAACCCGGGGCGGACGCACCGGACGCGGGGAATGCGTGCCGAACCCGCGTTACGGCGAATCGCCCGACAGCGTGGTCAACCAGATCACCCAGTTGCCGCTGGATTTCGACCGCAAGAGCCTGCCCGCACTGCTGCGCCCCGGTCCTGCGCGCAATGCCGTCGATTGCGCGCTGTGGGACCTCGAGGCCAAGCAGAAGGGCGTCCGGGTCTGGCAACTGGCCGGGCTGAACCAGCCCCGGCCGCTGGAAACCGTCGTCACCCTGTCGATCGATGATCCGGTCAAACTGGCCGAGGATGCACGCAAGTTCCGCAATCACCGGGTGATGAAGTTCCGCGCCGCCTCGGCCGATGACATTCGTCTCATCCCGATCGTCCGCCAGGCCGCGCCGCATGTGAAGATCATCCTCGATGCCGGGGAAAGCTGGACGGTTGACGACTATGTCCGGCTGGCACCGCGCCTGGCGCGCGAGGGTGTGGTGCTGATCGAACAGCCACTGCCCTCGATCCAGGACCGGGCGCTGGCCGAGATCAAGCACCCGATCCCGATCTGCGCCGATGAAAGTTGCCACGATCTCGGCACCCTGCCACGGCTGCAGGGGCGCTATGACATGATCAACATCAAGCTCGACAAGACCGGCGGGCTGACCCATGCCCTCGCGCTGCGCGATGCGGCGCATGAGCTGGGGATCAAGACCATGATTGGCAGCATGATCTCGTCCTCGCTTGCCATGGCGCCGGCCGTCCTCGCGGCGCAGGATTCGACCTATGTCGATCTCGATGGCCCGTTGCTGCTGGCCGAGGATCGCCCGCACGGGCTGCATTACGACGGCAGCTGGGTCCATCCGCCCAAGGCCGAACTTTGGGGCTGAGGTCGCGCCCCGGCGCTTGACCTTTGCGGCGTCAGGCAACAAGAACCGGCAGAACGCAACGGAGGACGCCATGACCCGCACCGTCTATGTCAACGGAGACTACCTGCCCGAGGATCAGGCCAAGGTTTCGGTCTTTGACCGTGGCTTCGTCATGGCGGATGGCGTCTATGAGGTGACCAGCGTGCTGGGCGGCAAGCTGATCGATTTCGGCGGCCATCTGGCGCGGTTGAAACGCTCGCTCGAGGCGCTGCAGATGCGCAATCCGCTGTCGGATGACGACTATCTCGCCGCGCATCGGCGGCTGGTGGCCGAGAATGGCGTGACCGATGGCATGGTCTATCTGCAGGTGACGCGCGGCAATCCGGGCGACCGCGATTTCGCCTTCCCGCCCGAGGATACGGTGCCGACCGTGGTCATGTTTACCCAAAACAAGCCCGGCCTTGCTGACAATCCGGCGGCAAAGACCGGCTGGAAGGTCATCACCACCGAGGATCTGCGTTGGGCGCGGCGCGACATCAAGACGGTGCAACTTCTGTTCCCCAGCCTCGCCAAGATGGAGGCCAAGTCGAAGGGCGCCGATGACGCCTGGCTTGTCGAAGAGGGCAAGGTCACCGAGGGCACCTCGAACAACGCCTATATCGTCAAGGGCGGAACGATTATAACCCGCGAACTGTCCAGCGACATCCTGCACGGCATCACCCGCGCTGCCGTGCTGCGCTTTGCCCGCGAGGCGCAGATGAAGGTCGAGGAGCGCAGCTTTACCGTGGCCGAGGCGCAGGAGGCCGACGAAGCTTTCATCACCTCGGCCTCGGCCTTCGTCATGCCGGTGGTCTCGATCGACGGCGCCGCCATCGGTGATGGCACGGTCGGCCCGGTCGCGCGCCGCCTGCGCGAGATCTACCTGGAAGAAAGCGTGAAGGCCGGGGTCTGACCCTTAGCCCTCGGCGCGCTCGGCCGCCTTGGCGGCATCCCACAGCGCATCCATTTCGGCCAGGTCGCTGTCCTCGGGGCGGCGACCATCGGCGGCCAGCGCGGTCTCGATCGAGCGGAAGCGGCGGGTGAATTTCGCATTGGCCCCGCGCAACGCCTGTTCCGGGTCGATCTTCAGGTGCCTGGCAAGGTTTGCCATCACGAACATCAGGTCGCCGAATTCCTCGGTCAGCGCCGCGTGGTCCAGCGTGTCGCGGGCCTCAACCAGTTCGGCGGTTTCCTCGTTGAGCTTGGCCAGCACATCCGCAGGGCCGGGCCAGTCAAAGCCGACGCGGGCGGCGCGGTTCTGCAGCTTGATCGCGCGGGTGAGCGCCGGCAGGCCAAGCGCCACACCGTCGAGCACGCCCTTTTCCGCCTTGCCGGCGCGCTCGGCGGCCTTGATCGCTTCCCAGTCCTTCACCTGCTGCTCGGCCGACTTGTCGCGGGATTCGTCGCCATAGACATGCGGATGCCGGGCAACCAGCTTGTCGCTGATCTGGCGGGCGACATCGGCAAAGTCGAACATGCCCTTCTCGGCGGCCATCTGCGCATGGAACACCACCTGCAGCAGAAGATCGCCCAGCTCGCCCGGAAACTCGTCCCAGGCCTCGCGGTCGATGGCATCGGCGACTTCATGCGCCTCTTCAATGGTATAGGGCGCGATGCTGGCGAAGTCCTGTTCGATGTCCCAGGGACAGCCGCTGGTCGGGTCGCGCAGATCGGCCATGATGCCGATCAGCCGGTCGATCTGGGCCCGCGCTTCCGCAGTGTCTCGCATTGCATTCTCCCGGCTTTCCTGCGCCAATGTCCGTCCACTGCCACAGCCCGAAAGCCGAGTCTACATGCCCGTCCTGAACCGCATCGCCGAATTCGGCCCCGACATGACCGAATGGCGGCGCCACCTGCACCAGCATCCGGAACTGGGCTTCGACTGCCATGAAACCGCCGCTTTCGTGGCCGAACGGCTGCGTGAATTCGGCGTGGACGAGCTGCATGAAGGGATCGGCCAGACCGGGGTGGTGGCGATCATCAACGGGCAGGCTGACGGCCCGACCATCGGGCTTCGGGCCGATATGGACGCCCTGCCGATGGCCGAGGAGACCGGGGCGGACTGGGCCTCGACCGTGCCGGGGCGGATGCACGCCTGCGGTCATGACGGGCATACAACCATGCTGCTGGGCGCCGCCCGCTACCTCGCCGAGACGCGGAACTTTGCCGGGCGCGTGGCGCTGATCTTCCAGCCGGCGGAAGAGGATGGCGGTGGCGGCGACGCCATGGTCCGCGACGGCATGATGGAGCGGTTCGGCATTTCCCGCGTCTTCGCACTGCACAACAATCCGGGTCAGGACGAGGGCAGTTTCCAGACCACGCCGGGACCGATCATGGCTGCGGTCGACCGGTTCGAGGTTCATATCCGCGGCCGGGGCGGCCATGGCGCCATGCCCCATCTGACCGCCGATCCGGTGGTGGCCGCCGTGGGCATCGTCAACGCCATCCAGACCATCGTCAGTCGCAACCACTACGCGCTGGACGAGCTGGTGGTTTCGGTCACCCAGATCCATACCGGCAGCGCCGACAATATCGTGCCCGAGACTGCCTGGATCTGCGGCACCGTCCGCACCTTCGAACCCCATGTCCGCGAAATGGTCGAGCGCCGCATGGCCGAGATCTGCGCCGGGCAGGCCGCCGCCTATGATGTGACGGCCGAGCTTGACTATCAGCGCGGCTATCCGGCGACGGTGAACGACCCGCGTGAAACCGATTTCGCCGTTGCGGTGGCGCGCGAGGTGTCGGGCGCGAACCGCGTCATCGCCGAGTCGGGGCGCGAGATGGGGGCCGAGGATTTCAGCTATATGCTGGAGAAGCGGCCCGGCTGCTATCTGTTCATCGGTCAGGGCGAGGGGCCGGGCGTGCACAATCCGGGCTATGATTTCAACGACGAGATCGCCCCGGTCGGTGCCAGCTTCTTCGCCCGCCTGGTCGAGCGCGGCCAGCCGCTGAAGACGGCGGCGGGCTAGGTTCGCCCCTCACCGCTGCACAGATCCCTGACCAACCCACGTTTCCGTGTGCGTCGGACAACCCGCGATTTCTTGCCAAGCCCCGCCACCGCGGATAGGGTGCGCGCCAATTCCCGCCCGGTCGCAGCTTCTGCGGCCCCGCTGACATGAAGGATAACCGATGTTCGTGACCCCCGCCTATGCCCAGGCCGCCGGATCGGCCGGCGCCGCCGGAGCTTTCGCGCAGTTCATCCCGCTGATCCTGATCTTCGCGATCATGTATTTCCTGATGATCCGCCCGCAGCAAAAGCGCGCCAAGCTGCACCGGGAAATGGTCGCCGCGCTGAAAAAGGGCGATCAGGTCATCACCCAAGGCGGGATCATCGGCAAAGTCTCTACCGTCCGCGACGACGAGGTCGAGGTCGAGGTGGCTACCGGCGTGAAAGTGCGGGTCGTCCGCGCCTCGATCACCCAGGTGCTGAACCCGACGGCGCCCGTCGCCGCCAATAGCTAAGACCAGACAAACTAAGGGGTCACCCCCAGATGCTTCAGATCGACCGCTGGAAGCGCATCCTGATTATCGGGCTTTGCGTGCTCGGGCTGGCCTATGCCATGCCCAACCTCTTCTACAAACGGGTCGAGACCCATAACGACGCCGTCATAGCGGTCGAAAGGTCGGGCGGTGCCGCCACGGCCGAGCAAGAGGCGGCGATGGCGCTGTGGCCGAACTGGCTGCCCTCGTCGCTGGTCAATCTGGGGCTGGACCTTCGGGGCGGGGCCCATCTTCTTGCCGAGGTCCAGGTCGATCAGGTCTACAAGGCCCGGATGGACGGCATGTGGCCGGATCTGCGACAGGCGCTGTCCGACAAGCGCGCCACCATCGGTTCGATTCGCCGGGTGTCCTCGCCCGATGGGACGCTGGCCATCGAGATCGAGAATGCCGACCAGATGCAGGTCGCGGTCGAGGCCGCGCGCAGCCTGTCCGTGCCGGTCACCACGCTGACCGGGGCCGGGCAGGACGATCTGACGGTGACGGCCAGCGGCAATACGCTGACGGTGCAGCTGTCGGATGCCGAAAAGGCCGTGACCGACGATCGCACCATCCAGCAGAGCCTCGAGATCGTGCGCCGCCGGGTGGACGAGGTCGGAACCCGTGAACCGACCATCATGCGCCAGGGCCAGGACCGCATCCTGATCCAGGTGCCGGGCATCGGTTCGGCCGCCGAGTTGAAGGCGCTGATCGGCACCACCGCCAAGCTGACATTCAACCCGGTCATCGGCACCGGCACCAATCCGAACGCCAATCCCGGCATCGGCAATGTCATCCTGCCCTCGCAGGAACAGCCGGGCCTGTTCTACACGCTCGAGGAAACCCCGGTCGTGACCGGCGAGGAGCTGACCAATGCGGTGCCCTCGACCGACCAGAACGGCCAGCCCTCGGTCGATTTCCGCTTTAACCCCTCGGGCGCGCGGAAGTTCGGCGAATACACCACCGCCAATATCGGCCAGCCCTTCGCCATCGTGCTGGACAACGAGGTGATCTCGGCCCCGGTGATCCGGCAGGCGATCACCGCCGGCTCGGGCCAGATCTCGGGCTCGATGGATTTCGAAAGCGCCAACCGCCTGGCGGTTCTGCTGCGCGCCGGTGCGCTGCCGGCGGAGCTGACCTTCCTCGAGGAACGGACCATCGGCCCGGAACTGGGGCAGGACAGCATCGATGCCGGGCGTCTGGCCTCGGTCGTCGCCACCATCGCGGTCATCTGCTATATCGTTGCCAGCTATGGCCTCTTCGGGGTCTTCGCCTCGATCGCCGTGGTGGTGAACGTGATCCTGATCCTTGCGGTCATGTCGATCATGGGGGCGACGCTGACCCTGCCGGGCATTGCCGGGATCGTGCTGACCGTGGGTACCGCCGTCGATGCGAACGTCATCATCTATGAACGCATCCGCGAGGAATTGCGGGCGGGCAAGCGGGTGGTGCGCGCCATCGACAACGGCTTCAAGGAGGCGATGTCGGCCATCATCGACGCCAACGTCACCACCTTCATCGCCGCGCTGGTGATGTTCTTCCTCGGTTCCGGCCCGGTCAAGGGCTTCGCCGTGACGCTGACCATCGGCATCGTCACCTCGGTCTTTACGGCCATCTATCTGACCCGGCTGCTGATCATCCTGTGGATCGATCTGCGCAAGCCGAAAGAACTGGTTCTGTAAGGGGATAAGATCATGGCATTCCGGCTCAAGCTTGTTCCCGACAACACCAACTACAACTTCTTCCGCTGGCAGTGGCTGACCTTCGGCATCTCGGCGCTGGCCATGGCGGCGTCGCTGGTGCTGGTCCTGGTGATGGGGCTGAACTTCGGCGTCGACTTCAAGGGCGGCACCACCATCCGCACCGAAAGCCCGACCGCCTTCGAGGTCGGCGAGTATCGCGAGGTGCTGGACGGGCTGGACCTGGGCGATGTCTCGATCACGGAGGTCTTCGACCCGACCTTCGGCGCCGACAAGCATGTGGCGATGATCCGCATCGGTGCCACCAACGAGACCGGCTCTGTAACCCCCGAGGAGTTGACCCGGATCGAGGACGCGTTGCGCGCCGTCGACCCGCAGGTGACCTTCCCGGCGGTCGAATCGATCGGTCCCAAGGTCTCGGCCGAGCTGATCTGGACCGCCGTGCAGGCGGTGGGCGCGGCGACCATCGGCATCCTCTTCTATATCTGGATCCGCTTCGAATGGCAGTTCGCCATCGGTGCCGTGGTGGCGCTGGTCCATGACGTGCTGCTGACGGTCGGCGTTTTCGCGCTGTTCCAGTTCAAGTTCGACCTCAGCACCATCGCCGCGCTGCTGACGATCCTCGGCTATTCGGTCAACGATACCGTCGTGGTCTTCGACCGATTGCGCGAGAACCTGATCAAGTTCAAATCCATGCCGCTGATCGACGTGATGAACCTGACGGTGAACGAAACGCTGTCGCGCACCATCATGACCGCCGTCACCACCGCCATCGCGCTGACCGCGCTGTTGATCCTTGGCGGCGACGTGATCCGCGGCTTTGTCTTCGCCATGCTCTGGGGCGTCTTCGTCGGCTGCTATTCGACGATCTACGTGGCCAAGAACATCGTGCTGTGGATCGGGGTCAAGCGCGACTGGTCCAAGAAGGACCCGAAGGATGACCCTTCCTCGCCCTTCAAGGGGGCCGAGCAACCCTGATGGCGATCGAGCCCACCGATTTCGCCGGGGCCGTGCCGGTTGACGGCTACGGCCCCGGCTTTTTCCGGGTGGCCGATAAGATCCATCACGGCCCGGTTCTCGTCCGGCAGGGCGGGGCGCAAGGCTGGGGCGGTCTCGAGGATCGCGCGGCGCTGCTGGCCCTCGCCGGTCAGGTGGACGTGCTGTTCATCGGCATGGGCGCCGAGATCGCGCGGCCGCCGTCCGATCTGGTGGCGGAACTTGAATCCCTCGGCGTGATGGTCGAGGCGATGGCCTCGCCCACCGCCGCCCGCACCTATAATGTCACGCTGTCCGAGGGCCGCCGGGTCGCCTGCGCGCTGCTGCCGGTATGAGCCTCGTCGCGGTGCGCGATCTCGCCGTCGCGCGCGGCGGGATGCGGGCCGTCGAGGGCGTTTCCTTCACTCTGGACAAGGGCGAGGCGCTGATCCTGCGCGGCCCGAACGGCGTCGGCAAGACCACGCTGCTGCGCACGGTTGCGGGATTGCAGCCGCCGGTCGCGGGCGAGGTGGTGATGGCGGATGACAGCGTCGCCTATGCCGCCCATGCCGACGGGCTGAAATCGGCGCTGAGCGTGACCGAGAACCTGCGCTTCTGGGCGCGGGTCTTTGGTCGGGCTGACATCAATGCGGCCATCGCGGCGATGAACCTTGGCGGGCTGGTCGATCGCCCGGCGGCGAGCCTGTCGGCCGGGCAGAAGCGCCGGCTTGGTCTCGCCCGGCTGTTGGTCACGGGCCGGCCGCTCTGGGTGCTGGACGAGCCAACTGTCTCGCTCGACGCCGATTCGGTCGGCCTTTTCGCCGCCGTGGTTCGGGCGCATCTGGCGGGCGGCGGGGCGGCGCTGATGGCCACCCATATCGATCTGGCGCTGGATGAGGCGCGGGTGCTGGACCTGACGCCCTATCGTGCCAAGCCCGGCAAGGCCGAGACGCCAGCCGGCTTCAACGAGGCCTTCGCGTGATCGCGCTGCTGATGCGTGATTTGACCCTCGCCACCCGTGCGGGCGGCGGCTTCGGCTTGGGCCTCGCCTTCTTCCTGATCCTCTGCACGCTGGTCCCCTTCGGCGTCGGGCCGCAGGGCGGCACGCTGGCGCTGATCGCGCCGGGGATCCTCTGGGTCGGCGCGCTGCTGGCCTGCCTTCTGTCGCTCGACCGGATCTTCGCGCTCGATCACGAGGATGGCAGCCTCGACCTGCTGGCGACCTCGCCCATCCCGCTGGAGGGCGTCGTCGTCCTGAAGGCCGCCGCGCATTGGCTGACCACCGGCCTGCCGCTGGTCGTCGCCGCGCCGCTGTTCGGGTTGCTTTTGCACCTGCCCGCCGCCGCGGCGCCCTGGCTGATCCTGTCGATGCTGATCGGCACGCCAGCGCTGTCGATGCTGGGGGCCTTCGGCGCGGCGATCACCGTGGGGCTGCGCCGTGGCGGGCTACTTTTGTCGCTCTTGGTTCTGCCGCTCTACATCCCCACGCTTATCTTCGGGGCCGAGGTGATCCGCCGGGGTGCCGAGGGTGGCAGTACGGTCACGCCGCTGGCCTTTCTGGCCGGGATCACGGCGGCGGTGCTGGCGCTCATGCCATTCGCTGCAGCGGCCGCGCTGCGGGTCAATCTGCGGTGAGCGGGCTTGAGCCGCGCCCCAGCCGCCGCTAGGGAAAAGACATGTCGATCTGGGAATATGCCAACCCCGTCAAGTTCATGCGCACCTCGGGCGCGATCCTGCCCTGGGCTGTGGCGGGTGCGGCCCTCTGCACCGTCAGTGGGCTGGTCTGGGGGTTCCTGACGCCCGAGGATTACAAGCAGGGATCGACGGTGAAGATCGTCTTCATCCATGTCCCGGCGGCGATGATGGCGATCAATATCTGGGTGATGATGCTGGTCGCCAGCCTGATCTGGCTGATCCGCCGCCACCATGTCTCGGCGCTCGCTGCCAAGGCCGCCGCGCCGGTCGGTGCGGTGATGACGCTGATCGCGCTGGCCACCGGGGCGATCTGGGGCCAGCCGATGTGGGGGACATGGTGGGAATGGGACCCGCGCCTGACCAGCTTCCTGATCCTCTTTCTCTTCTATGTGGGCTATATTGCGCTCTGGTCGGCGGTCGAGGATCCCGACAGCGCCGCCGACCTGACCGGCTGGCTGTGCCTTGTCGGTTCGGTCTTCGCGCTTCTGTCGCGCTATGCGGTGCTGTTCTGGAACCAGGGGCTGCATCAGGGGGCCTCGCTGTCGGTCGCCGAGGGCGAAAGGATGAGCGCGGTCTATCGCTATCCGCTTTATCTCTCGATGCTGGGCTTCTTCCTTCTCTTCGTGGCGCTTTTGCTGATCCGCACGCGCACCGAGATTCGCCGCCGCCGTCTGGCGGCCCTGCAGGCGCGGGAGGCGCGGGCATGATCGAATTGGGAAAATATGCGGGCACGGTTCTGGCGGCCTATGGCGTGTCTCTGGCGCTGCTGGTGGGCGTGATCTGGCAGACCTTGGCTGCCAATGCCCGCGCCCGCCGCGCATTGGAGGCGCAGGAAAAGAATGGCTAAGATCTCGCCCCTGATGATTGCGCCGCCGGTGATCTTCGCGGCGCTGGCGGGCATGTTTCTCTGGGGCATGGGCCGCGAGAATCCCGAGCAGCTGCCTTCGAGCTTCGTGGGCCGCGAGGCGCCGGCGCTGCCGGTGACCACGCTGCCCGGCAAGACCCAGCTGACTGACGAGATGTTGCGCCAGCCGGGGGTGAAGCTGGTGAATTTCTGGGCCAGCTGGTGCCCGCCCTGCCGGGCCGAGCACCCGACCCTGACCGAATTGTCAAAGACCATTCCGGTCTATGGCGTCGATCTGAAGGACCCCGAGCCGCAGGCGGTGCGCTTTCTGAACGAGCATGGCGACCCTTTCCACGCCATTGCCACCGACCCGAACGGGCGCGGTGCCATCGACTGGGGCGTGACAGCGCCGCCCGAGACCTTCATTCTGGATGGCGAGGGCAAGGTGCTTTACCGCTTTGCCGGGCCGCTGGTGCGTGAGGATTTCACCAACCGCTTCCTCCCCGAGCTTCAGAAGGCACAGGCGGCCGAATAGGGGGCTGCCGCCCCGCCGGCTGTGCCGGCCCCCCGCGGATATCTCAGCGAAAGAGAAGCCGGGTTGCCACTTCGGGTTGTGGCGGCCAGACTGCCCCTGTTCAGTCAAGGGGGAGGTAAGCGATGAAGACCGGATTTTCTCTGGTGATGGCACTGCTGCTGGCCGGAACGGCCGGCGCGCAGGAGGCAGCTGATGCGGTGGCGCCGGAAGCGGCGACCGAGGTCGCGACGGTGGATGCGTTCTCGGGTCTCAGCCAGCCGGCCAAGGAGGCGATGGCGGCCAAGGAGGCCGGTCAGCCGGTGGTGGCACAGAACTGGATGGTGACCGCGGCGCATCCGCTGGCAGTCGAGGCCGGGGCGAAGGTGCTGGAGGCCGGCGGCAGCGCCGCCGATGCCATGGTTGCGGTGTAGACCGTTCTGGGGCTGGTCGAACCGCAAAGCTCAGGCCTTGGCGGTGGCGCGTTTCTGGTCTGGTATGACGCGGCAAGCGGCGAGATGACCACGCTCGACGCGCGCGAGATGGCGCCGGCAGCTGCGACACCGACGCTGTTCCAAGATGAGAACGGCGAGCCCTTGGAATTCATGGCTGCCGTTGTCGGTGGCCGCTCGGTCGGGGTGCCGGGCACGCCGGCATTGCTCGAGGAGGCGCATCGGCGCTGGGGCAAGGCCAATTGGGCCAGCCTTTTCACCGATGGCATCCGTCTGGGGGAGGAGGGCTTTGCCGTCTCGCCGCGACTGGCGGAACTGGTCGCCGGCGAGGGCGAGGCGCTGCAATCCGATCCGGTGACGACCGAGTATTTCTTCCCCGGCGGCACGGCCGTCGCGGCGGGAGATCTGCTGAAGAACCCCGATTACGCCGAGACCCTGCGCGTGCTTGCGCGCGAGGGGGCGGATGGCTTCTATGGCGGTGCGCTTGCCGACCGGATCGTCGCGGCCGTGCGCGGCCATGCGAGCAATCCCGGGCTGATGACCGTGAACGACCTTGGCCGCTATCGCGTGGTCGAGCGCGAGCCGGTCTGCGTCGAGTATCGCGCGCATGAGGTTTGCGGCATGGGGCCGCCCTCGTCGGGCGGGCTGACCGTGGGGCAGATACTGGGGATGCTCGGCGGCTATGATCTGGCGGCTTTGGGGCATGAGAACCCGGAAAGTTGGCGGCTGATCGGCGATGCCTCGCGCTTGGCCTTTGCCGACCGGGGCCGCTACATGGCCGATGCCGATTTCGTGCCGATGCCGACCGAGGGGCTGATCGCACCCGACTACCTGGCCGAGCGGGGCGGCTTGCTGAAAGGCGATGACAGCCTGCCCGAGGTCAGCGCCGGTTCGCCGGGCTGGAGCCATGCGATGCTTTGGGGGCAGGATTCCGCCCTCGAACTGCCCTCGACCTCGCATATCTCGATTGTCGACGCGGACGGCAATGCGCTGTCGATGACCACCACCATCGAGAACGGCTTTGGATCGCGGGTCATGGCGGGCGGGTTCCTATTGAACAACGAGCTGACCGATTTCAGTTTCGAGACCCATGACGAGGCCGGCTATCCCATCGCCAATGTGGTCGAGCCGGGCAAGCGGCCGCGTTCGTCCATGGCACCGAGCATCGTGATGAAGGACGGCAAGCCGGTGCTGGTCATCGGCTCGCCCGGTGGCAGCCGCATCATCGGCTATGTGGCGCAGGCGATCATCGGCCATCTGGACTGGGGGCTGGATGTGCAGCAGGCGGTCGGCCTGCCGCACCTGGTGAATCGCTTCGGCACCATGGATGTCGAGGCCGGCACCGCGGCGGTCGAGCTGTCGCAGGCGCTGACCGATCTCGGCTTCGAGGTGAACGAGACCGAGCTGAATTCGGGCCTGCAGGGCATTGCCATCACGCCCGAGGGGCTGGAGGGCGGGGCCGATCCGCGACGCGAGGGAATCGCGCTGGGGGGCTGAGGCGGATTGCGGCTGGTGATGATCTCGGGCTGTTCGGGCGGCGGCAAGTCAAGTCTGCTGGCCGAACTGGCGCGGCGGGGACATGCCACCATCAACGAGCCGGGCCGCCGGGTGGTCGAGGCCGAACTGGCCGGCGACGGGGCGAACCTGCCCTGGATCGATCTGGCCGGCTTTGCCCGCGAAGCCTTGCGGCTGGCGGTCGCGGATCATCGGGCCGCGCAGAGGCTGCGCGGCCCGGTCTTCTTCGATCGCGGCATCGTCGATGCGGTGCTGGCTTTGCAATCGGTCGGGCAGGGCGGCGAGGCGACCCGACTGGCGCGGCGCTTGCGCTATGACGCGCGGGTCTTTCTGACCCCGCCCTGGCCCGCGATCCATGTCCGCGACCATGCACGGCGTCACGGGTTTCAGGCGGCTGTGGATGAGTATCGGCGGCTGCGGCAAGGCTATCCGAGGCTCGGCTATCACGTGGCGCTGTTGCCGCGCATCGGGATCAGGGCGCGCGCCGACTGGCTGCTGGCGCGAGCCGGGCTATGAGATGAATCTCTTGGGGAGGAACAGAGCATGAAACGACGGGACTTTCTGACGACTGGCGCCGTGGGCGGCGCGGCGACGGCGCTGGCCAGCCCGGCCATCGCCCAAAGCAATCCGGTGCTGCAATGGCGGCTGCAATCCAGCTATCCGAAATCGCTCGACACGATCTATGGCGCGGCCGAGGTCTTTGCCAAGGCGGTGCTCGAAGCCTCTGACGGGAACTTCCAGATCCAGGTTTTCGCGGCGGGCGAGATCGTGCCGCCTTTGGCCATTGTCGAAGGCGTGCAAAGCGGCACGGTCGAGATGGGGCAGACGGGATCGTATTTCTACATCGGTCTCGACCCGGCCTTTGCGTTCGGCACCAGCCTGCCCTTTGGCCCGAACACCCGCTTCCAGCAGGCCTGGTTCAACGAGGCAGGCGGGAACGACCTCTTCAACGAGTTCCTGGCGGGCTACAACATCCATCACCTGCCGCTTGGCGGAACCGGCGCGCAGATGGGCGGCTGGTTCCGCAAGGAGATCAACACGCTGGCCGATCTGAAGGGGCTGAAGATGCGGATCGGCGGGCTGTCGGGGATGATCCTGCAGCGGCTGGGGCTGGTCCCCAGCCAGATCGCGGCGGGCGATGTCTATCCCTCGCTGGAACGCGGGACCATCGACGCGGCGGAATTCGTCGGCCCCTACGACGACGAGAAACTGGGCCTCTCGAAGATCGCGCCCTATTACTATTACCCCGGTTTCTGGGAGGGCGCGGCGACGCTGAGCCTGTTCATCGGGCTGGAGAAGTGGAACGAGCTGCCCGAGCGTTATCGCAGCATCCTGACCATGGCGGCGGGCTATGCCGGGGCGCTGCAACTGGCGAAATACGACGCGCAGAATGCCGAGGCGCTGCGGCGGCTGGTGGCGGGCGGGGCGCAGCTGCGGGTCTTCCCGGGCGATGTGCTGCAGGCGAGCTATGACGCGGCCAATGCCTTCTATGCCGAGACTTCGGCGAAAAGTGCCTCGTTCAAGACGCTCTATGACCACCAGATGAAATTCCGCGATGACACGCTGCCGTGGTTGCAGATATCGGAATATGCCTATGACACGCTTTTGTTGCAGGCGTCGCAGGGGGCGAAGTAGGCGAAGGCGCGACCGATCGCGTTGGGGGGCAGGGCCGTTGCGCAATGGTCGGAGGCCGGTTTTCGGGACGGGTCGGGAAACTCCAGCATATGCTGGACTCCCCGCTGCACAGCGCGTGCACCGGGGAGGCACAGCAGGTGCGCAGGCCGTACACCGCTTGCGGATAGCGGCTTAGGAAAGGGTTAGGGAAAGGCTGGGGTGGAAGGCCTCTGGCCGGCTGGGTGTCAGATGGTCATGGTAGGGGAATGACCACTTTGAGCCCACTTTGCTGATTTTTTGCAATGCAGCTATTGGCTGCTTTCGCGGGAGAACCAAGAATCTTCAAAATCGCTCTGGTATAACAGAGGACGGTCGGTGACGAGAGGCGTGTAAGCCGTTTATCTGCTTGGTTGATGCATCAAATAGTCTCGCCAAGCTCTTTTACTTGTTTCGTGCAGATCGATACTAGGGTATTTGGCTCGAACTCTCTTCAAGATGTCCGCTAGCTTTTGTGCCATCGTATCCCTTGCAGACGCAATTTCCTGCCACTCGGCCTGTTTCGCTGGGGAAAGTGGCATATCTCCGGGGTTGGTGAAAATCGCTAGCGTGCTTCCGTGATTTAGATGGTATAGATGATCGTGAGAGACAGTCTGGCGCCATGCCTGAGCAAACGCACGAAAAGCGGAATCCAATTCTTTGTCATTTAGATGAAATAGGCTGCTGCCAAATACGATACCGTTCACACCTTCGTAAAAGTGCAGCCCTCGGTAGGGGAACGAGTGCGGCAATCTCGCGAGATGGTCATCAATTGTTGGGAGGTGCATTTCTTCAAGCACCCATTCAAGCGAACGAATATCACGGGAGTAGCGCAATTGTTCTTCCGTAAGGCCTGCTAGTTCGGAAGGACGCTTTGGGTCTTGAGTAATAATCGCGTCAACCGCGAGGGCCACCAGCTCTTGAAGTTTCTTATTCCCTTGTTGGTCCTTTGGATCCGCAAGCTGAAAGGGGCTTGCCCTGTGCCGGTCAAAATCGAACGGTAGGTCATCAGGAAAGGTTCCGTACGCAGAGTTGAACAGTAAGACAATTCTCGACCATCCAAGTGTCTGAACTGCGTATCCAAGCTCAAAAACAACATTTGGATTTGGGGATTTCCTAGATTTCGCATCTTGTCTATTTATGGTCGAAACGTCAGCTACAAAAATATCAGCCTTCCCAATCTTCTCCAGAATAGTTTGCGGAATGTTAGGGCTGCCAGTCTCATCACGCGTTGCTTCATCAATAACGACGGGGATGCTGCTGTTTTTCTTTACGCTTTCTAAAGACGTTTTGATGGCATAGCGAGTTGACTTTGACGGTAGATCGCTCTGCCAAGAATAGAATACCCGCACAGGTTTAAATTTCTCTGACATTATCTTGAAATAGGACAGATCACAGCAGCCCTTCCTTGTGTTGTTAAACTGGCATTTACTTTGAGAGATAGTTGCTCCGCGCCTGTACCGCCGAAGGCTAGTCAACGATGTGGTGTTCTTTAACCAGTGACGCCGACCGAAACCATACCCTGCATGCGGGTACTGGGAATCTTGCAAAATTCCCATGCAACAAATGCTGACAACTAGTCACTCGATGCGATGTCTGACCGTTTTCACGCGCTGGCTGTGCAGGCAGACGTTTGATTGACCATCTTGAACGGCGGCTTCGTCCCGATTGCCGACCCGTCAGATCGCGCTGACCACGCCCAAACAAAAACCCCCGGCGCGAGCCGGGGGTCTTCTTTCTCGAAGGCCTGCAATCAGGCCGCAGCCAAGTTCCGCAGCACGTAGTGCAGCACGCCGCCGTTCTTCAGGTATTCGATCTCGACCTCAGTATCGACGCGGGCCTTGAGCTTGATGACCTTCTCGCTGCCATCGGCATACTTGATCGTGGCATCGACCAGCGACAGCGGTTTGAAGTCGCCTTCCAGCCCGTCGATCGAGATCACCTCGTCGCCGGTCAGCTTCAGCGTCTTGCGGTTGTCGCCCTCGGTGAACTCGAAGGGGATGACGCCCATGCCGACCAGGTTCGAGCGGTGGATACGCTCGAAGCTTTCGGCGATGACCGCCTTGACGCCCAGGAGGTTGGTGCCCTTGGCCGCCCAGTCACGGCTGGAGCCCGCGCCATATTCCACCCCGCCGATGACGACCAGCGGCGTGCCTTGGTCCTCGTAGGCCATGGCGGCGTCATAGATCGCGGCCTGCTGCCCGTCCGGACCCTTGGAATAGCCGCCCTCGACCCCATCCAGCATCTCGTTCTTGATGCGGATATTGGCGAAGGTGCCGCGCATCATCACCTCGTGGTTGCCGCGACGCGACCCGTAGGAGTTGAATTCGCGCGGGGCCACCTGACGCTCGGTCAGGTATTTGCCGGCCGGGCTGTCGGCCTTGAACGAGCCGGCAGGGCTGATGTGGTCGGTGGTGATCATGTCGCCCAGAAGCGCGAGGATGCGCGCGCCGGTGACGTTGCTGATCGTGCCCGGTTCCTTCGACATGCCCTGGAAATAGGGCGGGTTCTGGATATAGGTCGAGGCTGCCGGCCAGTCATAGGTCTCGCTGTCGGTGACTTCCACCGCCTGCCAGCGCTCGTCGCCCTTGAACACGTCGGCATATTTCGACTGGAACATCTCGCGGGTGACGATGCTGTCAACCAGGTCGGCGACTTCTTTCGAGGTCGGCCAGATGTCCTTCAGGTAGACCGGCTTGCCGTCCTTGTCGAAGGCCAGCGGTTCGCTCGAGAGGTCGATGTTCATGTCGCCGGCGATGGCATAGGCGACGACCAGCGGCGGCGAGGCCAGGTAGTTGGCGCGCACGTCGGGCGAAATGCGGCCCTCGAAGTTGCGGTTGCCCGAGAGGACCGAGACCGCGACCAGATCGTTGTCATTGATCGATTTCGAGATCTCGGGCTGCAGCGGACCCGAATTGCCGATGCAGGTGGTGCAGCCGAACCCGACGAGGTTGAAGCCGAGCGCGTCCAGATCCTCCTGCAGGTTCGCGGCCTTCAGGTATTCCTCGACCACCTGCGAGCCAGGGGCCAGCGAGGTTTTCACCCAGGGGCGGCGGGTCAGGCCAAGGGCGCGGGCCTTGCGGGCCACGAGACCGGCGGCCATCAGCACATAGGGGTTCGAGGTGTTGGTGCAGCTGGTGATCGAGGCGATCACGACCGAGCCGTCATGCAGCTGGTAATCCTCGCCCTCGACGGAACCGGACTTGTAGCCCTCGTGATGGCCGGGCAGATCGGTCGGCGCGGGTGCGCCGCCATCCTGTGCCCAGGCCTTGCCGACGGATTCCGGTGCCGGAACCTTGCGGGTGTCGCAGATGTATTTCTGGAACTCGAAGGCCGAGGCGGTCAGCGGCACGTGATCCTGAGGGCGCTTCGGACCCGAGATGGCCGGGACGACATCGCCCTGATCCAGTTCCAGCGTCGAGCTGTAAACCGGCGCATAGTCGGCGCCGCGCCAGAAGCCGTTCTCCTTGGCATAGGCTTCGACCAGCGCGATGCGATCCTCGTCGCGGCCGGTCTGGCGCAGGTAGCGCAGGGTCTCGTTGTCGACCGGGAAGAAGCCGCAGGTGGCGCCATATTCCGGCGCCATGTTGGCGATGGTCGCGCGGTCGGCCAGCGGCATGTTGTCGAGGCCTTCGCCGTAGAATTCGACGAACTTGCTGACCACGCCATGCTTGCGCAGCATCTGCACGACCTTCAGCACGAGGTCGGTGGCGGTCACGCCCTCGCGCAGCGCGCCGGTGATCTTGAAGCCGACGACTTCCGGGATCAGCATCGAGATCGGTTGGCCCAGCATCGCCGCCTCGGCCTCGATCCCACCGACGCCCCAGCCCAGAACGGCCAGGCCGTTGACCATGGTGGTGTGGCTGTCAGTGCCGACCAGCGTGTCGGGATAGGCGACGGTCGCGCCGGTCTGGTCGCTGTCGGTCCAGACGGTCTGCGCCAGGTATTCCAGGTTCACCTGGTGGCAGATGCCGGTGCCGGGCGGCACCACGCGGAAGTTGTTGAACGCCTTCTGACCCCATTTCAGGAAGGTGTAACGCTCCAGGTTGCGCTCGTATTCGCGCTCGACGTTGAACTGGAAGGCGCGGGGGGTGCCGAACTCGTCGATCATCACCGAGTGGTCGATGACCAGATCCACCGGGTTCAGCGGGTTGATCTTCTGCGCGTCACCGCCAAGCGCCTTGATCCCGTCGCGCATCGCGGCAAGGTCGACCACGGCCGGAACGCCGGTGAAGTCCTGCATCAGCACGCGGGCCGGGCGATAGGCGATCTCGCGCGGGTTCTGGCCGCCCTTTTCCGCCCATTCGGCAAAGGCCTTGATGTCATCGGTGCTGACCGTGCGGCCGCCATCCTCGAAACGCAGCATGTTTTCCAGCACCACCTTCAACGCGGCGGGCAGCTTGGAGAAATCACCCAGCCCGGCCTCGGTGGCGGCGGGGATCGAGTAATAGGCGACCTCCTGGCCGCCGACCTTCAGCGTGCGGCGGGTCTTGGCGGTGTCGGTTCCGGTAACGATAGGCATGGGGGCCTCCCTGTCTGCGAATGGATGGGTGTGGCGTCGAATTCAAGTTGCTCTGTGCATGAAGCGCAGGCGAGGCGCAAGGCTTTGGCCGGCTTCGGTATGCGATTGTATACTGACATTGCCGATGTTGCGCAAGGGGCACTATGCCAGCAGGGACGGCAAGTTAACACAGGGGTGATTTGGCCTTTGCCGCCAGCCGGGCCTATGCAGACTGAGAGAAAAGCCGCAAGAATCGTCCCGATGCCCCTGACCGATCGACCCAACTTCCGCCTTCATGGCCTTGCCGTGGCGACCCTGACTGCCGGGTTGCTGCTGCTGTCGGCGCTGCCGCTTGCGGCGCAGCAGGACGGATCGATGGGCGGGATCGAAGCGTCGCAGGGGATGGAGGCCGAGTTCGCCACCGACGACGAGATGCCGGGTACAGACGGTTTTGCCGTTGAATCCGGCTCTGACCTCGGCGCCGATTCAGGGCCGTTGACCGATCCCTATGCCGATGCGCCGGTGATCGAGGCGCCCGAGGCCAGCGACTTCAACAGCTTCGCCGGCAGCGAGATGTCGGCCCCGGTGATCGGGCTGTCGGACATGCCCGGCGCGCCGGTCGTGGTCGAGTTGTTCACCTCGCAGGGCTGCAACTCCTGCCCGCCCGCCGATGCCATGCTGGCCGAGCTGGCCGATGACCCGGATATCCTGCCGCTGTCCTATCACGTCGATTACTGGGATTACCTGGGCTGGACCGACAAGTTCGCCAGCCCCGAATTCACCCGCCGGCAAAAGAACTATGCCCGCAGCGTTGGCGAGCGGGCGGTCTACACCCCGCAACTGATCGTCGGCGGCCAGGATACCACGCCGTCGATGCAGCCGACCGACCTGATGGGCATGATCGATGCCCATCGCGCCTCGCCAGCCTTGGTCAACGTGGTCGAGCGCGACGCCGATGGCCGCAAGGTGGTCGAGCTGACGCCGCTGTCAGATCTTGGCGGCGTGGTGGCGGTGCTGCTGGTGCGTTTTGCCCCGCGACGGACGGTCGAGGTGACCAGCGGCGAGAACAGAGGCCGGTCGATCACCTATGCCAATGTCGTCCTAGACATTGCCCGGCTGGCCAACTGGAACGGTCGCGCGCCCTTGCGGCTGACCATCGGCGCGGCGACGGAAAGCGGCGAGGATTTCCCACCCGACACCCGCCACGCCATCCTGATCCAGCGCATGTCCGGTGCCAAGGCGCAGATGCCCGGCCCGATCCTGACCGCGTTGCGGCTGGACTGATCCCCGCGCGGGCACCGCGCTGACTTGCAGTTTCTGCAAGCTGCTGCCATCACCGCGCCATGACCGACTGGATCCTCAGCATTTCCGGCACGCCCGAAGGGGCGCGCATCGCCTCGATGATGGCGATCTGGGCGGCCTTCCTGCACGCGGTCTTCGGTGCGCTGCAAAAGGGGCGGCACGACCCCTGGGTCAGCCGGGCGGCGATCGATGCCTGTTACGGGCTGATCGCGCTGCCCGTCGTGCTGTTCGTCGTGCCTTTCCCCGAGCCGCATTTGTGGCCGATCCTCGGCGGCGCGATGGCGATCCATATCCTCTACAAGCTGGCGCAGGCCTCGACCTACCAACGGGGGGCTTATACCGTCGTCTATCCGGTGGTGCGTGGCACCGCGCCGCTGATCACCATCATTGCCGCCGGGCTGATCTTTCACGAGCATTACAACCTGGCGCAATGGTCGGGCGTCCTTCTGCTGGTCAGCGGCATCCTTGGCCTGGCACTTTACAATTGGCGCAAGCTGACCGTCGGGCGCGAGACGCTGCTGCCGGCACTTGGCTGGGCGCTGATCACCGGCGTCATGGTCGCGGCCTATACCACCTATGACGCCTGGGGCATCCGTCAGGCCGCTGATCCCTTCACCTTCCTCTTCTGGTTCTTCCTGCTCGATGCGCTGTTCATGCCTCTGATCACCTGGCGGCGCATCGCCCTGCTGCCGGTGGCGGAATTGCCGGGCCTTGCCGCGCGCGGGCTGGTCGGCGCGCTGGTGGCCTTTTGCAGCTTCGGCGCCATCATGCTGGCCACCCGCATCGACGAGGTTGGCCGCGCCGCCGTACTTCGTGAAACCTCGACGGTGTTCGCGGCCCTTGTCGGCTGGGTCATCCTGGGCGAAAAGGTGGGGCCGCGACGCGCGGGCCTGATGGCGATGATCGCCGCCGGGGCGCTGATCGTGGAATATGCCGCTTGAGGGGCGAGAGGTGATGGACGCGAAGCAGACGGGCAAATGGAAGGCGGCGCTGGAATATGGCCCGCTGGTGGTGTTTTTCGTGGCCTTCCTGCTGCTGCGGGACAGGACCGTGCACCTCTTCGGACAGGATTATTCGGGCTTCATCGTCGCCACGCTGATCTTCATCCCGGCGCTCGTCCTATCGACGCTGGGGCTGTGGCGGCTGACCGGGAAACTGTCGCCGATGCAGGTGGCGACGCTGGTTCTGGTTCTCGTCTTCGGCGGGCTGTCGGTGTGGCTCAACGATCCGCGCTTCTTCAAGATGAAGCCGACGATCATCTATCTCCTCTTCGCCGGCATCCTTGGCTATGCGCTGTGGCGGCGCAAGAACTGGCTGGAAGCCGTGCTGTCCGAGGCGCTGCCGATGCGGCCCGAGGGCTGGCGCAAGCTGACCGCGCGGATGGCGCTGGCCTTTCTGGGCCTCGCCATTGCCAACGAGGTGGTCTGGCGCACCATGTCCGAGACCAGCTGGGTTTATTTCAAGACCTTCGGCCTGCCGCTTTTGCTGTTCATCTTCCTGATGGGCAATGCCGGCCTGTTCAAGGAGTACGGAATTGAACGCAAGGACTGAGCTGGCCGAGGGCGTGATCCTGCTGCCCCAAAGCGGCCAGAAGCTGGCCGTCTACCTGATCAACATGGACGGGGCAGTCGACCGGCTGGCGGCAATGCGTGCCAAGCTGGAGCAAGTGGGCATCGGCTTCCAGCGCATCCCCGGCGTGAACGGCAAGGCCATCGAGTTCCCGATCCCGGAATTCAGCGAATGGTCCTATCGCTATCTGCATGGCCGCCGCCGGACGCCGACCGAGGTCGGCTGCTACCTGAGCCATATCGACTGCACCCGGGCCTTCCTGGACAGCGATGCCGATCTGGCGCTGATCCTCGAGGATGACGCCTCGTTCCAGCCCGAATTCCTCGACACGCTGGACCGTGCGGCGGCGCAGCGGCAGGGGTGGAACCTGCTGCGTCTGACCACGGTCAGCAAGGGGCGCAAATACCCCGTCCGCGATCTGGGCAATGGTCACAGCATTGCCATCGCGTTGACCCGCGAGAAGGGCTCGGGCGCCTATGTCATCGACCGGTCGGCGGCGCGCTGGTTCGTCCAGAAGCTGGTGCCGATGCGGCTGGCCTGGGACATCGCCTATGACCTGGAATATTTCGCCGGGCTCAAAGCCAGTTTCATCGAGCCGCCGGTCGCCAGCCAGATCTCCGACGAGGAATCGCAGGTGCAGCGGGGGCTGAGCATCTACAAGCTGCCGCGCTGGCGCTATTTCACCGTGCTGCCCTATCGCTTCTGGCTCGAGCTGAACCGGGTGATCTGGCGCGGCGGACGGTTGCTCAGGGCCAAGCTGTTCGATCGTGCCGCTGCCGGGACGGCGGGGCGCGATGCACGGGCGAACCCGCCGCAGGAAGGCTGATCCGCACTCAGGCGCGCAAGCCGCCGAGCGTGGCGGGCGGGGCCAGCAGCCGCGACCAGCGCGGCTCGACCTGCGCGGGCAATTGCCGGCGCAGGAGGTTCAGCGGCAGGGCCCAAGGCTGGCACAGCGCGGTGCGGTAGAAATCGAAGACACCCGCCCGCAGATATGGCGTCCAGTGTGACAGGCGGCGCGGGCGGCCATCCATCGGAAAGCCAAGCGCCGATAGCATCGCCAGCGTGTCCCGGTCGTCGATCTGGATGTCGATCCAGTTTGGGCGCGGATCTTCCAGCCCAAAGCCGAGCGCCTGCCGGCGGCGACCCGAGACGAACAGTTCCAGCCCGAAATCGAACAGGTCATTCTCGCGCGAGGTGATGTTCAGCACCTCCGCCCGCTGGCCCGCCGGACTGTCCAGCGCCGCCGCGGCGGCACAGCGGAACTCGGCAGCGGCCAGCAGCAACAGCCGGCCAGCCGCGCCAGGGCTGACATGCTGCAGCGCCTGCAGCATCACCCGCGCGCCAAGCGAATGGCCGATCAGGGCCACCGGTCTGTTCGCCTCCTCGGCCAGCCGGTCGATCAGCCGTGCCAGAGATCGACCAGCCTGCTCGGCCCGGCGATAGGCGCCGCGCAATGTGCCGCGTGCTTCCCAGCCAAATCCGACGGCCAGACCCTCGCCGGCGCGCCCCCCTTGGAAGCCGAGGGCGCGGGGCCAGGAGAGGACCGGGCCAGCCGTGCTTTCGGGGTCCAGTGCCAGGATGTGGCGATGGGGGTCGTGACCCGGATGATGGGGAGAGAAGCGATAGCCGTGCACCATGACGACGACTGGCGCATCAGCGGCCAGCGTCGTCGCCGGATCGCGGAACTGGCCGGTCGAAACCGGCGCGTCGGAGTTGACATGCAGCACAGCCATGAATCGGTCATCCGTTTACCAGTCACAAGGTTTCCATGCCCTGATGATGCGACAGTGGCGTGAACGCGGCGTTAAAGCTGCGTGAAGCCAGCGCGCGCAACGGCTGCGAATACGCCTCAACTGCAGGCGGTTAGGCGATGGTGCGGAAATGGTGTCGCGCCGGCGCAATCGCGGCTAACCTGCCCGGGACAGACCGGTACGGGAGGAACGGGATGGCTTTCAAATCCGATATCGAGATCGCGCGGGCGGCAAAGAAACTACCGATCCAGAAGATCGGCGAAAGGCTCGGGATCGGGGCCGAGGACCTGGTGCCCTATGGCCATGACAAGGCTAAGGTCAGCCAACGCTTCATCGAATCGATCCAGGATCGGCCGAATGGCAAGCTGATCCTTGTCACCGCGATCAACCCGACGCCCGCGGGCGAGGGCAAGACCACGACCACTGTGGGTCTGGGCGACGGCCTGAACGCCATCGGCAAGAAGGCGGCGATCTGCATCCGCGAGGCTTCGCTGGGTCCGAATTTCGGAATGAAGGGGGGCGCGGCCGGTGGCGGCTATGCCCAGATCGTGCCGATGGAAGACATGAACCTGCATTTCACCGGCGATTTCCACGCCATCACCAGCGCCCATTCGCTGCTGTCCGCGATGATCGACAACCATATCTACTGGGGCAACGAGCTGGCAATCGACATGCGCCGCGTGGTCTGGCGCCGCGTAGTGGACATGAATGACCGGGCGCTGCGGCAGATCACCGCCGCGCTGGGGGGCGTGGCCAACGGTTTCCCGCGCGAGACCGGCTATGACATCACCGTCGCCTCGGAGGTGATGGCGATCCTCTGCCTCTCGCGCGACCTGAAGGACCTCGAAAAGCGGCTGGGGGACATGATCGTCGCCTATCGCCGCGATCACAGCCCGGTCTATTGCCGTGACCTGAAGGCCGAGGGGGCGATGACGGTTCTGTTGAAAGACGCCATGCAGCCCAATCTGGTCCAGACGCTGGAGCATAACCCGGCCTTCGTCCACGGCGGACCGTTTGCCAATATCGCCCATGGCTGCAACTCGGTCATCGCCACCACCACGGCGCTGAAACTGGCCGATTACGTTGTGACCGAGGCCGGCTTCGGTGCCGATCTGGGGGCCGAGAAGTTCATGAACATCAAGTGCCGCAAGGCCGGGCTGAAGCCGGATTGCGTCGTGCTGGTGGCGACCGTTCGGGCGATGAAGATGAACGGTGGTGTCGCCAAGGCCGATCTCGGCCCCGAGAACGTCGCGGCGGTCAAAAAGGGCTGCGCCAACCTGGGCCGGCATATCGAGAACCTGCACGGCTTCGGCGTGCCGGTGGTCGTGGCGATCAACCATTTCAGCGGCGATAGCGAGGCCGAGATCGAGGCGGTGCAAAGCTATGTCTCGGGCCGGGGCGCCGAGGCGATCGTCAGCCGGCACTGGGAACAGGGCGGCAAGGGCGCGGTCAACCTGGCGATGCGCGTGGCCGAGATCGCCGATAGTGGCCGGTCGCAATTCGCGCCGCTTTACGAGGACGAGATGCCGCTGTTCGAGAAGATCCGCACCATCGCCACGCGCATCTATCGCGCCGACGAGGTGCTGGCCGACAAACGCATCCGCGACCAGCTGCACGCCTGGGAGGATCAGGGCTATGGCCATCTGCCGGTCTGCATGGCCAAGACCCAGTACAGCTTCTCGACCGATCCGAACCTGCGCGGCGCGCCGACCGGCCATTCCGTCCCGGTACGCGAGGTGCGGCTGTCGGCAGGGGCGGGCTTCGTGGTGGTGATCTGCGGCGAAATCATGACCATGCCGGGCCTGCCGCGCCATCCCTCGGCCGAATCGATCCGGCTGAACGAGGCGGGGCAGATCGAGGGGTTGTTCTGACCCTCGTTGACGCGGAAGTGACAATGCATTTCCGCACAGAACCTGTGTGGCCCTGTGCGTTTAACGCGGGGCCGCCAGACCCTTAATCCACTCCTATGCGAAGGGACCAGGCACCGAGGAAAGGTAACCGTCCCCCCGCCAGAAACAGGAGATGTGATATGTTCACGAAATCGATCCTTACCGCCGCCGCCCTTGCCGTGGCGCTTCCCTTTGCCGCCAATGCCAATGACGGGCAGGCGATGCAGGCCGCGACCCTGAATGTGGACGCCTCGGCCTTCACCACCAACGAGCTGGCCCAGATCGCTGCCGAGCGCGGCGACACCCGCAAGGCCGAACGCGCCGCCCGGATCCAGGCGCAGAAGACCGAAGTCCCCGGCGTCACCAATGCCGGCCGCGACATGCAGGCCGCGATCCTGAACCTCGACCCGGCCAACTTCACCACCAATGAACTTGCCCAGATCGACGCCGAGACGAGTGCACTGGCCAAGGCCGAGCGCATCGAGAAGATCCTCGACGAGAAATCGGGCGCGACCGTTTCGACCTCGGGCGTCAAATCCCTGACCGTCGAATATGTCCACCATGGTCGTGACGACGCCTGAGCCGCGGAATGACCCTTCGGGGGCAAGACCGCAGCCGGACTGACAGAGAAGGGCGGGCCAGCATGTGCTGACCCGCCCTTTTCTTGTCCTGGGCGCCGCCGTCAGGCCGGCATGGCGAGGCCGAGGATCTGCCGCGCCTGCTGCCAGGTCGCCACCGGGCGGTCGTATTTGCCGCAAAGCTCGACCGTGCGCGCGACCAGCGCGGCATTGGACGGGGCGAGGGTATCGCGGTCGAGCCGCACGTTATCCTCGAGCCCGGTGCGGGCATGGCCGCCCGAGGAAATGGCCCAGTCATTGATGGTCAGCTGGTTCGACCCGATCCCCGCCGCGCACCATGGCGCATCCTCGCCGAACAGCCGCTTGACCGTGTGGATGTAGTAGTCGAACACATCGCGATCGACCGGCATGGCGTTCTTCACCCCCATGACGAACTGCACATAAGGTGTGTCCTTGATCCGGCCGTCAGCGTGCATCTTGGCCGCCTGCAGGATGTGCGACAGGTCAAAGGCCTCGATCTCGGGCTTCACGCCATGGGCCAGCATCTCGCTGGCCAGCCAGTCCACCAGGTCGGGCGGGTTCTCGTAGACCCGCGTCGGAAAATTGTTCGACCCGACCGACAGCGAGGCCATGTCGGGCGACAAGGGCAGCATTCCGCCCCGCGCCTGACCCGCGCCCGAGCGCCCGCCGGTCGACAGTTGCACGATCATGCCGGGGCAGTGCTTTTCCAGCCCCTCCTTCAGCGCAGCAAATCGCGCCGGATCGCTGCTGGCTTTGCCCTCGTCGTCCCGGACATGGCAATGGGCGATGGTGGCCCCGGCCTCGAAGGCCTCTTGGGTGCTCTCGATCTGTTCCGAAATGGTGATCGGCACCGCCGGATTGTTCTCTTTGGTCGGAAGCGAGCCGGTGATGGCCACGCAGATGATGCAGGGTTTGGTCATGAGTGCGGCCTCAGATGTCGAAGAAGACGGTTTCGTCATCGCCCTGAAGGCGGATGTCGAAGCGATAGACGGGGATGCCGTCGCGCATCTCGCGCGTGGCGATCAGCGTGGCGCGGCGCTTTTCCCATTCGATCAGGTTGATGACCGGGTCCTTGGCATTGGCCTCGGTCTCGTCGCCGAAATACATCCGGGTGTTCAACCCGATATTGATGCCCCTCGAGACGAGCCACAGGTTCAGATGCGGCGCCATCAGCCGGCCATTGCGGCCCATGACCGGGCCGGGCTTCACCGTATCGAAGCCCCATTCGCCGGTGTCGAAATCGGTGATCACCCGGCCCCAGCCGCGAAAGCCCTCTTCGACCTCGCCGCCGCCTTCGGGATGCGCGTAATGGCCCTCGGCATTGGCCTGCCAGACCTCGATCAGCACATCCTTGACCGGGCTGCCGATGCCGTCGATCACCAGACCCTCGACCCGGATCCGCTCGCCCTTGGCATTCGGCCCGGCAATGTCCCAGCCCAGTTCCTCGCGGTAGATGTCGAACCCCGCAGCCCCCGGCGCAAGCCCGATATGGACATAAGGGCCAGCGGTCTGCGAGGCGCTTTCACGAAGATAATCAAGCTTCTGTGCCATGCTCAGTTCCCCTCCGGCCGATTCTCGAAATAGGTCGACCGCCGCCCGCGCAGCACGATGTCGAACTTGTAGGCGATGCTGTCCAAGGGCACGGTCGCGTTCAGATCCAGCTTCGCGGTCAGTTGCTCGATGGCGTCCTGATCGGGGATCGTCGCCACAATCGGACATTTCGCGATCAGCGGATCGCCTTCGAAATAGAGCTGGGTGATCAGCCGCTGGCTGAAGGAATGGCCGAAGACCGAAACATGGATATGCGCCGGCCGCCAGTTGTTCACCCAGTTGCGCCAGGGATAGGCGCCGGGCTTGATGGTGCGGAATACATAGCGCCCCTCGGCATCGGTGATGGTCCGCCCGCAGCCGCCGAAATTCGGATCGAGCGCGCCCAGATAGGTATCCTTCTTGTGGCGATAGCGGCCGGAGGCATTGGCCTGCCAGATCTCGACCAGCGTATGCGGCACGGGGCGGGCGTTCTCGTCCAGCACCCTTCCATGGACGATGATCCGCTCGCCCACCGGATCACCGGATTTGGCATAGTTGCGGATCAGGTCATTATCGACCCGGTCGATGTCATTGTGACCGAAGGTCGGGCCGGTGATCTCGGACGCCGATTGCTGCAGCGAGATCATCGAATAGCGCGGGCTGCGCGCCACCGAGGTCTTGTAATCCGGGGTCAGCGCGGGCGGGTGCAGGCGCCGGTCGCGTTGGTAATATTCTCTCATTTCTGCTCCTCCTCGGCGGCGTCCATTTCGGCATAGGTCTGCTTGGCCAGCTTCAGCGCGTGGTTGGCGCGCGGCACGCCGGCATAGATGGCGACATGCTGGAAGGCCTCGGCCACGTCGCGGCGGCTGGCGCCGGTGCGGGCGGTGGCGCGGATATGCATCGGGATTTCCTCGAAATTCCCGGTCGCGGCCAGCAGCGCCAGCGTCAGCATGGATCGCTCGCGCAAGCTGATCGCCTCGCTGGCCCAGACCGTGCCCCAGGCGCCTTCGGTGATCATGGTCTGAAAGGGCGCGTCGAGGTCGGACTTGGCGGCCTCGGCCCGGTTCACATGGGCATCACCCAGAACGCGGCGGCGGACAGCCATGCCGGCCTCATGACGGGATTGCGAATTGTCTTGCATCAGAAATCCTCCTGTCCATAACTTAGCCGCCATGATCCAGCCGCGATAATGCAAAATGGGGCAATTTTCATAACCATATGATTATGCATCCCGGCGTCAAACTGCGGCATCTGCGCGCCTTCGCCGCCATTGCGGATGAGGGCAGCCTCTCGGCTGTCGCCCGCGCCCAAGGCATCACCCAGCCGGCGCTGAGCCGCACGCTGGCGGAGCTGGAGGATCTGATCGGCCTGCCGCTTTTCAGCCGCGAGAACCGCCGGCTGGTGCTGACCCAGCAGGGCGCGGTGTTTCGCCGTCATGTCCATCGGGCACTGCAGGCGCTGGATGCGGGGGCGGCGGCGCTGCGGCCCGGTAATAGCGCCGGGGTGATCCGTGTCGGCATCCTGCCCACGGCGGCGACGCGGTTGTTTCCGCTGGTGGCGCTGCGTCTGCGCGAGATCGCGCCCGAGCTGTTGCTGAAGATCGAGACCGGGCCGCATACCTATCTGGTGCGTCTCTTGCGCGACGGGCAGATCGACCTGATGGTCGGTCGGATGCCCGATGCCGGCGAGATGGCGGGGCTGGCCTTCCAGCATCTCTACGAGGAAGAGGTCGTGCTGGTCGCCCGCGCCGGCCATCCGCTGGCCGATCTGTCCCCGCGCGACTTGCTGCGGCAGGTGCCGGTGGTGCTGCCGCCCGAAACAGCGATCATCCGCCGCCCGGTGAACGAATACCTCGCCGCGCTGAACCTGATCGGGTTGCGTCCGGCTTTCGAGACGGCGGCGCTCGCCATTGGCCGGGGCATTCTGGCGGCCTCGGATGCGGTCTGGTTCATCTCGCGCGGCGTGATCGGGGCCGAACTGGATCGCGGCGATCTGGTCGAGATCCCGACCGGGGTGCGGTTCCTCTCGGGGGCGGTCGGGCTGACCTATCGCCAGTCGGGGGCGCCGGTGCCGGGGCTCGATCTGCTGATGCAGCTGGCTCAGGACGGTGCGGCCCCACATGGCTAGCGCCGGGGCACGGCGGCGGGGCGGGTGCCGCGCTTCTGCGCCGCGATGCGGAAGGGGGCATTGGGTGCGCCGTAACCCTGGTAGCCGTTTTCGCGCTGGATGATCTCGAAGAAGAAGCCGCCGGGCTGGGTGGCAGAATAGAACTGGAAGAAACGGCCCCTCTCGTCCTCGTCGTAAAGCACGTTCGCGGCATGCATCCGGGCGACCAGATCGGCGGAAAGGCCGAACCGCGCCGCCACATCGTCATAGTAATTCGCCCCGATCTGCAGCACCGGAAAGCCGCGCGCGGCCATCGCGTCCGCCGTGGCGAAGATGTCATCCGTGGCCAGCGCCACATGCTGGACCGATGAGCCAAAACTGTCCGCGATGAAGCGCCCGGCCAGCGTGCCCCGCGCCTCGGCCCCGTTCAGGGTCACCCGCAGCCCGCCCGATTGCACCGCTTGGCTGCGCACCAAACCGGCGGGGTCGGCCACATCTACCATTGGCGCCTTCTTCGCGTCGAAGATCGAGGTATAGAACAGTGACCAACTGAGCATTTCGTCATAGGCCATGGTCTGGGCGATATGGTCGATGCCGGTCAGGCCGGCACCCGGCGGGGCGGCTTCGGTGGTGAAATCCACATCCCAGATGCGCCCGAGGTCCGAGGTCGCATCAAGAAACCGGATCATGCTCCCGCCGACGCCGCGAATGGCCGGGATCGATAGCTCGCCTTCGCGGTTAGCCTGCGGATGCGGTCGTGCCAGCAGCGCGGTGGCCCGATCGAACGCCGCGCGGGCATCGGGCATCATCAGAGCGATTTCCGAAACCGTGGTGCCATGGGCGACATAAGAGCTGCCGGCAAAGCCCTCGCTGTCGGTGTTGACCAGCACATTCGCGCCGCCCTGCCGCCACAGCGTGACGGGTTTCGAGACATGCCGCCCGGCGCGCGAGAACCCCAAGGCGCCCAGCATGGTCTCTAGCGCCGGGGCATCGGCCTCGGACGTGGCGAATTCGATGAACTCGATGCGCTCGACCTGTTCCGGGGCAGGGAAGGGCGGCAGATCGACCGGGAGGGCCGGTTCCTCGCGCCGCACCTTGTCCATCGTCGCGATCAGGCTGCGATGGCCGTCCTGCGCCACCAGCCGGGGCAGGCCGGCGCGGAACTGGTCGTTGAAGATCTCGAGGCTCAGGGGCCCGTCATAGCCGGTGGCCGCGACCGCGCGCATGAAGCCCGACACGTCCAGATCGCCTTCGCCCGGCATGTTGCGGAAGTGCCGCGACCAGTAAAGCAGGTCCATCGGGATGGCCGGCGCATCGGCCAGCTGCACGAAGAAGATGCGATCGCCCGGAATGCTGCGGATGCTGGCCGGATCGACGCCCCGGCCAAGCGTGTGGAAACTGTCGAGGATCAAGCCGACATTCGGGTGATCGGCCCGGCGCACCACTTCCCATGCGTCGCGGTGGTCGTTGATATGGCGGCCCCAGCACAGGGCCTCGAAGCCGACGCGGACGCCGTGTTTCCGGGCCAGTTCGCCCAGCTCGGCGAAATCATCGGCCATGCGGCTGATGCCGCCAAGCGCCGCCGGATGGACCGAGGAGCAGACGAGGATAAGATCGGTGCCCAGCTGGTTCATTAGCTCGAACTTGCGCTCGGCCCGGGCGAAGGCGCGGGCGCGCAGCGGTTCGGGCAGGCCCTCGAAATCGCGGAAGGGCTGGAACAGGGTGATCTCCAGCCCGGCCTCGCGGACCATGCGGCCGACATCCTGCGGTGCATGGTCCGAGGCGATGAAATCCTGCTCGAAGATCTCGATCCCGTCAAAGCCGGCAGCGGCAATGGCATCCAGTTTCTCGGTAAAGCTGCCCGAGATCGAGACCGTGGCGATCGAGGTCTTCATACCACTTCTTCCGTCGTCATCAGCTCGTGGCGCAGCGCGGCGGTATCAAGCGGCAGGCCCGCAAACAGCTTCCAGGCGTGGACGCCCTGGAAGAAGAACAGTTCCCAGCCCGAGACGACCTTCAGCCCATGCGCTGCCGCATCGGTCAGGAATTGCGTGTCGGGCGGGGTATAGACGGCATCGAAGGCCCATTCGGCGCCCGCCAGAGCCTCGCCCGCGATGGGCGTACCCTCGTAGCCGACCATGCCGACCGGGGTGCAGTTGATCACCCCCTGCACGCCCTTGGCGGCGGCTTCCGCATGGTCATGGACGCTGACCGTCATCGAGGGCGCGGCGCGGCGCAGGTCCTCGGCCAGCGCCTCGGCCTTGGCCTGATCGCGGTCGACCAGCCGCAGCGCCGAGGCGCCAAGCGCGATCAGCCCGAAGGCCACGGCGCGACCGACACCGCCGGTGCCGATCATCAGCACTGCGCCGGGCGGGGTCTCGCCGCGCACCAGCCGATAGGCCGAGACGAAGCCCGAATAGTCGGTGTTGTGGCCTTCGGGGCCGTTTGCCCCGAAGATCACCGTGTTGACGGCACCGATGGCACGAACCAGCGGATCATCGATCCTGACCTTGGCCGCCCCGCGCTCCTTGTAGGGATAGGTGACGTTGATGCCGCGGAACCCGCCCTTGGCACAGTCGGCAAAGACCTGATCGAAATCCTGACCGAGATCACGCGGGATCAGCCGGCGATAGCTGACCTCGACCCGGTTCTGCCGCCCCGCCAGCACATGCAGCAGGGGCGAGCGCGAGCGGGCGATATTGTCGCCGATCAGGCCCAGTTGCAGGGTCTTGGTGTCGGTCGTGGTCATCACCGTGCCTCCTCGTTGCGGGCGGGCAGCAGCCGTGCCTTGAGCCGGGTCCAGAGCGGGGTCTGGCTGAAGAAGATAAAGATCACCGCGAGGAACAGGATCAGCGACAGCGGGCTGGTGACGATGCCGTGGAAGAAGCGGCCCAGATCCTCGCGTTCTGAAATGATCGCCCGTCGCCAGTTGTCATCCAGAAGCCGCGACAGGATCACCCCCAGGATCACCGGCCCCAGCGGATAGCCATAGGTGCGCATGAAGTAACCCAGCACCCCGAACGCGAGCATCCAGTAGACATCGGTGATCGAGTTGTTGGTGGCATAGGCGCCGACGATGGAGAGCAGCATGATCATCGGGATCAGCACGGCGCGCGGCATCTCCACGACCTTGGTGAACAGCTTGATGCCGGTCAGGCCGAAGATCAGCATGAAGAAGTTCGCCACCACCAGCGATCCGACGATGAACCAGAACATGTCCGGCTGTTCGACCATCAGCATTGGGCCGGGGTTCAGCCCGTGGATGAAAAGTGCGCCGATCATGATGGCGGTGACCGCATCGCCGGGTATGCCAAGCGTCATCATCGGAATGAAGGCCCCGCCGACGGCGGCATTGTTGGCGGTCTCGGGGGCGACCAGCCCCTCGATCGCACCCTTGCCGAAGGGCCGCGACGGCTTGCGGGTCACGCGCTTGGCATGGTCATAGGCCATCAAAGCGGCGATATCGCCCCCGGTGCCCGGCAGCGCGCCGATGATGACCCCGATGCTCGAGGTCTGCAGCGACAGCGGCAGGTATTTCTTGATCGTGCCAAAGCTGGGGACGATGCGGGTGATCTTCTGCTTGATCGCCGGGGTATCGAGATGGTGCAGTTGCGCCAGCGCCTCGCTGACGCCGAACATGCCGATCATCACCGCGATGAACGAGATCCCCGACTGCATCAGCGGCAGGTCATAGGTAAAGCGGCCGGTGAAGGTCAGCGGGTCCATGCCCACCATGCCGATCAGGATGCCGAAGGCGCCCGAGAAGATGCCCTTGACGAGGCTTTCCCCCGACAGCGAGCCGACCAGCAGGATGCCGAGGATCGCCAGCAGCATGTAGTCGCGCGGCTGGAAGGTCAGGGCGAATTGCGAGACCGAGGGTGCGGCCAGCGCCAGCACGATGATGCCGATGAAGCCGCCGAAGAAGGACATGACCGTGGTGATGCCGATGGCGGTGCCGGCCTCGCCGCGTTGTGCCATGGGATAGCCGTCCATGGCCGTGGCGATGGCCGAGGGCGCGCCGGGGATGTTCAACAGGATCGCCGTGCGCGAGCCGCCATAGACCCCGCCCATGAAGATGCCGATCATCAGCGCGATGGCCGGATGAACGTCCCAGGAGAAGGTGAAGGAAATCAGGATCGACACCGCCATGGTGACCGAAAGGCCCGGGATGGCGCCGATATAGACCCCGGCAAAGGTACCAAGCGCGACCAGCGACAGAAGCTTCAGGTCGGTGAAGACGGTGAAGAAGGCTGAAAGGGCATCCATCTCAGGCACCTCCGCCGATGAGGTTGCGGAAGAACTGCAGCATCTCGGCCTCGGGGAAGATGCCCGAGGGCATCAGCACGGTGAAGATGATGCGGAACACGACGTAGATGATGACGAGGACGAGGAAGGAAACGCCAAGCGTCTTGACCCAACCCTGCCGCCAGAGAAGCTTGATCGAGATGGTCAGGAACAGCATCGAGGTCGGCAGGAAGCCGAGCGGCTTCAGCAGCAGGCCATAGCAGACCAGCAGCACCGCCATGATGACCAGCGCCATCGGCAGGATGTTCTGCCCGAAGGTCTCGCCGGAAACCGGCGGCAGCTTGATGGTGCGCAGCATGATGAGGCCACCGGTGATGACCATGATCAGGGTCGTGACCATGGGCAGCGTGCCGGGCGCCGACAGCGCCTCGAAGCCCGAGATGTCATAGGCGCTCCAGAGCAGGAACAGGCTTGCCAGAAGCAGCAGGATGGTGAAACCGGCCTCGCCCGGGCGACGGGTGTCGCGGGCATGTTCATGAAGATCGGTGACTTCGTCCTGCAGCGCCTCTGTGTCGTGATCGGTCGGGGACATGGCACCCTCCTTGTCGCACAGGTTTCAGGATCTTGGCGCGGGCCGTCTGCTGGCGCGCCGGATCGCGCGGGGCCGGTATGGCCCTGCGCGCTGGTCGTTTGGGATTACTCGGCCGGTTTGGCGATGCCGAACTCTTCGGGCGAGGATTTGGTCAGACCGGCATCCTGCATCAGCCAGGCGGTGGTCGACTGCCAGCCATCGAGGAAGGTCTGCGCCTCGGCGCCGCTGAGGTTCAGCGAGGTAAAGCCGCGATTCTTCATCAGCTCGAGGAATTCCGGCTGTTCGGCGGCTTCCTTGTAAGCGGCGGTCAGCTTGGCCACGGCGTCATCGGGGGTGCCGGCCTTGACGAAGATGCCGAAGAACGGACCCCAGGGCAGGTATTTGTCATAGCCCGCATTGGCGGCAAGCGCGGTCGGCACATCGGGCAGGGCCTCGACGGGTTCTTCCTCGAACACGACCAGCGGCTTCATCGCGCCGGCCTTGATCCCCTCGATCGCCGCACCCAGAACGGCGGGCATCACGTCGATGGCGCCACCTTGCAGCGCGGTCAGCGCCGGGCCGTCGCCGTCATAGGGAACGAAGATCACGTCCTGCTCGCCCTCGACCGCGTTGATCATGGCGGTGACCACCGAGGGCAAGCCGCCCGGGCCGGTCGAGCCAAAGCGCAACTCGCCGGGGTTTTCCTTGATATAGGCCAGCATGCCCGCGTAATCGTCGAAGGGCGCATCCTTGCCCGCAACCAGGATCGGCGTGCCGCGCGCCAGCACGTTCACCGGCACGAAGTCGCTGTAATCCTTCTGGCCCAGGCCCATGACCTTGTAGAGCAGCGGGTTTTCCGCGCCCATCAGCAGGGTATAGCCATCGGCATCGCCCGCCGCGACCTGGTTCAGCGCGATGGCGCCGACGCCGCCGGTGATGTTCTGCATGACGACGGTGCCGCCCAGAACCTCTTCGGCATGGGGCGTCACCGCGCGCATGACCGTATCGGTCGAGCCACCGGCGCCCCACTGGATGATGCCGGCGATTTCCTTGCTGGGATAATCCTGCGCCACGGCGCCGGTTGCGGTCAGCGCGAGGGCCGAGACGGCGCCGAGAATGAGATGTTTCATGGTGTTCCTCCCTTGGATCTTGTGAAGACGGGCTGCTCCTCCACCCGTTCTGGCCATCATCGCGGAGAAGGTGGCGTAACGTCAAATACCCAGATCATCGCGATGTTAACTTAATGTTAATCTCACTTGGTGACGGTCGTGTCAAAGGTGCCCTGCGCGGCGGCGGTCAGTTCCTTTCGGAACCGCTCGATGGCGTATTCGGCAAAGCCCGACAGCGCCCGGCCTTTCTTGTGCGACACATAGACGGTGACGCCCGATGGCTCGGCCAGCGGGCGGCGGACGAGGCCGGGCATATAGACCTCGGCCACGGAAAAGGCATCGATCAGCGCGACGCCCAGCCCGTGCCGGACGAGGCTGACCACGGTCTGCGCAAAGCGCCCACGCATGGAATGCACCGGCTCGATCCCGGCGGTCCAGAAGGGCTCACTCAGCTTGGCGCCGTAAGGATCGCCCGGATCGACCCCGATCAACTGCTCGCCCGCCAGATCGTGGACCGAAATCACCTCCTGCGCCGCCAGCGGGTGATCCTCGGGCAGGATCACCACCAGACGCGCCTCGGCCAGCTTCTCGTTCTCGATCCCGGCATTGTCGACCGACGAGCTCATGATGACGAACTCGCCGCGTTCCAGCAGCAGGTAATCCACGGTCTCCTCGATCTTCAGGATGTTCAGGTCGATGAAGAGGTCGGGATAACGCCTGCGGATCGAGCGGATGGCACGGGCGGCGATGAACTGCGCCACCGAGGGGGCCGAGGCAAAGGCCAGCCGCACATCCTCGCCCTTTTCCAGCGAATTGATCGCCAGCTGCAGGTTCTCGACGCCCTTGTAGACATTGCTGATCTGCTCGAAGACCGCGCCCGCCTCGACCGAGGGGATGAAGCGTCCGGCGCGGCGTTCGAACAGGCGGATGCCAAGCGATTCCTCGGTATGCTTGACCAGTCGGCTGATGCCGGGGGCCGAGACATTCAGCTGTTCCGCCGCACCGCTGATGGTGCCGCGCATCATCACGGCACGGATGACCTCGACCTGGCGCAGGGTGATTTCACGCATGGAGACTCGCCTCCCGGGGTTCAGATTAACACCGGGTTAATCTGCCTGCCAAATGGATATTTGACGTTAGGGTGCTGCCGCCCGACCCTGAGCATCGACAAGGGGGGCGCATGGCCGAAGGGGTTGATCTGATCGTTCTGGGCTCGGGCGCGGCCGGCCTCGCGGCGGCGGTGACGGCGGCGCATCTGGGGCTGCGGGTCACGGTGCTGGAAAAGGCCCCGGTCATGGGCGGCACCTCGGCTTGGTCGGGCGGCTGGATCTGGGCGCCGGGCAATCCCGTCGCCCGGCGTGCGGGGATTCGCGAGGAGGATGGCGCGCCCCGCCGCTATCTCCAGGCCGTGCTGGGTGCAGAGTTCGATCCGGCCCGTGTCGATGCCTTCCTCGCCGCCGCGCCCGAGATGGTCGCCTTCTTCGAGACCCGGACCGCGCTGCAATTCGACGGGGGATTGCACATTCCCGACACCTATTCCGACCAGCCCGGTGCCGGAACTGGCGGGCGCTCGGTGATCGCCAAGCCCTATGACGGGCGCAAGCTGGGCCACGCGATCCGGTTGCTGCGCGAGCCCTTACCGGAGACCACGCTGCGCGGGCTGACCATCCAGTCGGGGGCGGACCTGAAGGCGTTTCTCACGGCCACCCGTTCGGTCCGCAGTTTCGCCTATGTTGCCAGCCGTGTCGGTCGGCATATCGTCGATCTGGCGATCCATCGCCGCGGCATGCAGTTGCGCAATGGCAGCGCGCTGATCGCCCGGCTGCTCCGCTCGGCGCTGAAGGTGGGCGTTGAGCTGCGGACCAATGTTACCGTCACCGCGCTGATGCGCGAGGGCGCGCGCGTCATCGGCGTTGAGACCTCCGCCGGGCCGCTGATGGCCGCGCGTGGCGTGGTTCTGGCCACCGGCGGCTTTCCCCATGACGCCGCCCGCCGCGCTGCGCTGCTGCCTCGCGACGGCGAGCATCTGACGCTGGCTGTGCCCACGGCCACCGGCGATGGCGCGCGGCTGGCCGAGGCCGTTGGTGCCGCCTTTCGCGCGAATGCCGCGCAGCCCATGGCCTTTTGCCCGGTTAGTCGGGCGGTCTGGCCCTCGGGCCGGGTCGGCGGCTTTCCCCATATCATCGATCGCGGCAAGCCCGGGCTGATCGGCGTGCTGGCCGATGGCCGGCGCTTCTGCAACGAGGGCCTGGGCTATCACGACTATGTCCGCGACATGCTGGCAGCGATCCCGGAAGACCAGCCCGCGCGGTCATGGCTGATCTGCGATCACCGATTCATCCGCCGCTATGGCTTGGGCATCGTGCGGCCCGCGCCGCTGCCGCTCGGGGGCTGGCTCCGCTCGGGCTATCTGAAGCGCGGCGCGACGCTGGCCGAACTGGCCGCAGTGACGGGGATCGATGCCGAGGGGCTGGCGCAGACCGTTGAACGCTTCAACGCCCATGCGGCGCGGGGCGAGGACCCCGATTTCGGTCGTGGCAGCACCGCCTATATGCGTTTGCAAGGCGATGCCGGGCAGAAGCCGAACCCCTGCCTCGTCCCGATCGAGCGCGCGCCCTTCTACGCCGTCGAGGTTGTACCCGGCAGTTTCGGCAGCTTTGCCGGCCTTGCCACCGATGCCGAGGCGCGAGTGCTGGACGGCGTGGGCGCGCCCATTCCCGGCCTCTATGCCGCCGGCACGGACAGCCTGAGTGTCTTTGGCGGACACTATCCGGCGGGCGGGATCAATCTCGGCCCGGCCTTGACCTTCGGTTTCATCGCCGCGCGCCATGCGGCAGAAGGGGCGACCCCATGACCCACCGGCTGTCTGTCGCGCACCTCTCCGCCATCACCCTGCCGCCGCCCGACTTCATCGAGGCCGCCGCTGTGGCCGGTTTCGATGGTGTCGGCCTGCGCCTGATGCGGGTGACCGAGGACAGTCCGGGCTATCCGCTGATGGAGGATCCCGCGCTGATGCGGGCGACCCTGGCGGCCTTGCGCCAGACCGGCCTTGCCCTGCGCGACATCGAATTCGTGAAGATCACGTCCGAGATCGATATTGCGGCTCTGGCCCCGCTGCTGGATGCGGGGGCCGAGCTTGGCGCCGCGCAACTGATCGCCGCGCCCTATGACGATGACCTCTCACGTCTGGCGGATCGCCTCGCCGCGCTGTCAGACCTCGCGCGCTCGCGCGGGATCGGCGTGGTGCTGGAGTTCTTTCCCTGGACCGTGGTGCCCGATCTCGCCGCCTGCTGGCGCGTGGTGCAGGCGGCGGGCGAGGGCGTCGGGATGCTGGTCGACAGCCTGCATATCGACCGCTCGAATTCGGACCTCGCGCTTCTGCGGCAGATCCCGCCCGACCGGCTGCCCTTTGCCCATCTCTGCGACGCGCCGCGTCTGCCTGCCTATGACACCGAAGCGCTGCTGATGACCGCGCGTGCCGAGCGGTTGCCACCGGGCGAGGGACAAATCGATTTGCAGGCCTTCGTTGGCGCCCTGCCCAAGAACATCGACCTGTCGCTCGAGGTGCCGATGACGCGGAGGCTCATGGCCGAGGGCGGCGCGGCGGTGCTGCGGCACATCCATGCCGCAACCGTGGCCTTCCTCGACGCCCGCTAGCGGGCGTCCTGCATGGCGGCGTCGAACAGCGCGCGGGTATTCTCGCGCGTCATCTCGATCGGGTTGCCGCCGCAGGACGGGTCTTCCAGCGCCATCTCGGTCAACTCGTCGAGTCGGCTGGCCTCGACGCCCATCTCCGCCAGATTGCCGGGAATGCCCAGCTCGGCCCGCAGCTCCATCACCCGCGCGCGGAAGCCGTCGAAGCCGCCGGAAATCCCCAGATAATCGGCGGCGCGGCCGATCCGCTCCTCGATGGCGGCGCGGTTGAAATCCAGCACCATCGGCATGACCACGGCATTGGTGGTGCCGTGATGGGTGCCATAGACCGCGCCGACCGGATGGCTCAGCGAATGGATCGCGCCCAGACCCTTTTGAAACGCCACCGCGCCCATGGCGGCGGCGCTCATCATCTGCGACCGGGCCTCGATATCGTCGGGGACGGCATAGGCGCGGGGCAGGTTTTCAAGCACCAGCCGCATCCCTTCCAATGCGATGCCCTGCGACATCGGGTGATAGAAGGGGCTGGAATAGGCTTCCAGACAATGGGCGAAGGCGTCCATGCCGGTGCCGGCTGTGATGGCGCGGGGCATGCCAACGGTGAGTTCCGGGTCGCAGATGGTCACCGTGGGCAGCAGTTTCGGGTGGAAGATGATCTTCTTCTTGTGGGTGGCGCTGTTGGTCAGCACCCCGGCCCTGCCAACCTCGGAGCCGGTGCCGGCGGTGGTCGGCACGGCGATGATCGGCGCGATGGTGGCGGCATTGGCGCGCGTATACCAGTCGCCGATATCCTCGAGATCCCAGACCGAAACCGGTTGATCGACCATCAACGCGATCATCTTGCCCAGGTCCAGTGCCGAGCCGCCGCCAAAGCAGATCACCCCGTCATGCCCGCCAGCGCGATAGACGGCCAGCCCGGCCTCCATATTGCCCTCGTTCGGATTGGGATCGACCTCGCTGAAGACCGCGCGGCCAAGCCCGCTAGCCTCGAGGCTGTCCAGCGCGGCAGCGGTGATTGGCAGGCCGGCCAGTGCGCGGTCGGTCACGAGCAGCGGGCGGGTGATGCCGGCGCCCTTGCAGAGGTCAGGCAGTTCCGAAATGCGGCCGGCGCCGAACTTGATGGCGGTGGGATAGGACCAGTTCGCCCGTGGGCTTTGGCTGGGGCTCATGAGGTGACCTTTTTCAGATGGAAGGATTTGGGCCGGGTGACGGCATGAAAGCCAAGCGCCGACAGGCTGGCGCCGCGGCCGGTATCCTTGACCCCGGTCCAGCACAAAGCCGGGTCCAGATAGTCGCAGCGGTTCATGAAGACGGTGCCGGTCTCGAGCCGGTCGCCGATCTCCGCTGCCCGGTCGGGGTCGGCGGTCCAGATCGAGGCGGTCAGCCCGTAATCGCTGTCATTCATCAGGGCGATGGCCTCGTCATCGCCCGAGACCTTCATGATGCCGACGACCGGGCCAAAGCTCTCCTCGCGCATCACCCGCATGTCATGGGTCACGTCGACCAGCACCTGTGGCGCCAGATAGGCACCGCCGTCATCGCCGGGAACATCGCCGGGCGCAATCAGCGGGCGCGCGCCCTGGGCCACGGCCTCGTCCACCTGATCGCGGACCACGCGGGCAAAGCGCTGATGCGCCATCGGTCCCATCGTCGTCTCGGGATCGGTCGGGTCGCCCAGCTTCAGGCTGCGGGTCCAGTCGGCGGCCTTGGCGACGAATTCGTCATAGAGGCTTTCGTGGACATAGATCCGCTCGATCCCGCAGCAGCATTGCCCGGAATTGAACATCGCCCCGTCCATCAGCCCGTTCACCGCCGCATCCAGATCCGCATCGGCGGCGACATAGCCGGGGTCCTTGCCGCCCAGCTCCAGCCCGGTGCCAGTAAAACCTCCCGCCGCTGCGCGCTCGATCGCCTGCCCACCCGCCACCGAACCGGTGAAGTTCACGAAGCCGAACAGGCGTTCGGAGATCAGCGCCTCGGTGGTGGCATGGTCGAGGACGAGGTTCTGGAACACATCGGCCGGCACGCCGCCGGCCTGCATCGCCTCGGCCAGCCGCTCGCCCGCCAGCAGGGTCTGGCTGGCATGTTTCAGCACCACGGCATTGCCGGCGATCAGCGCGGGCACGATGCCGTTGATCGCGGTCAGGAAGGGATAGTTCCAGGGCGCGATGATGAAGACGACGCCAACAGGGGCACGGTGCAGCTCGCGGCGGAAGCGGTCGCTGTCCTCGACCACCTCGGGCGCGAGAACGTCGGGCGCGATCCGGGCCATGTAGTCGGCGCGCTCGCGCACGCCGCCCATCTCGCCGCCATAGCGGACCGGGCGGCCCATCATCCGCGCCAGTTCCGGCACGATCTTGTCATTCATGGCGATCAGCGCCGCGACCCCGGCCATCACCTTCTCGATGCGGTCAGTCAGCGGCAGGGCGGCCCATGCCGGTTGCGCGGCCTTGGCGCGGGCGATGGCGGCGCGCGCGGCATCGGGGGTCAGCACCGCGCGCTCGGCATAGACTGTGCCATCGACGGGAGAGATCAGCTTGATCGTGTCAACCATGTGTCAGCGTCCATTTCTGCGCCTTACGCGCGTTCGAATCCGCGGGCGACTTCCCAGTCACTGACCACGCGGTTCTGCTCCTCTATCTCCCACAACGCGGCGCGGTGGTAGTGGCGGACCACATCCTCGCCAAAGGCGTCGCGCAGCATGTCGGATGCCAACGCCGCCTCGGCCGCGTCGCCAAGGGTGCGGGGGATCTGCGGGGCATTGGCGGATTGGTAGATGTCGCCGGTCAGCGGCGGGCCAAGGTCCATCTGCTTTTCCACCCCGTCGAGGCCGGCCGCCAGCAGGGCGGCACAGGCCAGGTAGGGGTTCAGGTCGGCCCCGCCGATGCGGCATTCGATGCGGACGGCATTGGTCCCCTCGCCGCAAAGGCGGAAGCCGGCGGTGCGGTTGTCCACGCTCCAGACCGTGCGGGTGGGGGCAAAGGTGCCGGTGACGAAGCGCTTGTAGCTGTTGATGTTCGGGGCGAGGAACAGGGTGATTGCGCCGGCATGGGCCAGTTGTCCGGCGACATAGGATTTCATCAGCGCCGACATGCCGAGCGGGTCTTTCTTGTCGGCGAAGGCGTTCTTGCCGCCCTTGAACAGCGACTGGTGGACATGGGACGAACTGCCGACCTTGTCGTGGTTGTATTTCGCCATGAAGGTGGCGGCGTGGCCGGCCTGACGCGCGATCTCCTTGGTCGCCATCTTGATCAGCACATGCATGTCCGCCGTATCCAGCGCATCGGAATAGCGGGCGTTGATCTCGTGCTGTCCGCGCTCGGCCTCGCCTTTCGAGCATTCGACCGGCACGCCGGCACCGTAAAGCCCGTTGCGCAGGGCGCGCAGCACGGTCTCGGCCTCGGATGTCTCGGTGATCGCATAGTCCACGTTGTAGCGCGGCGAGGGCGTCAGCGGGCGATAGCCCGTGTCGAACAGTTGCTTGTAACTCTCTTCGAAGAGAAAGAACTCAAGCTCGGTCGCCATCTGTGGTTCAAACCCCATCTCGCGGGCGCGGGCGACCTGGCGGGCGAGGATGCTGCGCGGGGCATGGGGAACGGGCTGATGCGTGTGATGGTCCAGCAGATCGACCATGCAAAGCGCCGTGCCGGGTGCCCAGGGCAGGCGGCGCAGGGTGGCGAGATCGGGGCGCATGGTGTAATCGCCATAGCCCTTGTCCCAGCTGGCCGAGGCATAGCCGGGAACGGTGGACATTTCGTAATCGGTGGCCAGCAGATAGTTGCAGCTGTGGGTTTCCTCGTGGCTGTCGAGGAAATGCTGGGCGTGGAAGCGCTTGCCCATCAGCCGGCCCTGCATGTCGACCAGCGCCACGGCCACGGTGTCGATCTCGCCGCTTTTCACGGCCGTCTTGAGACTGCTGAGCGTCAGGTTGGCGGGCATCACGTCCTCCGGTCGGATGAACCGGGCGCAGGGTGCTGCGCCCGGCAGGATCAGGATAGCGTCAGGCAGAGAGGATCAGCGATAGGGATAGCCGGCCTTTTCCATATTGGCGGCATAGGTCTTGAAGGCCTGAACCACCTTTCCGGCGCGCTCGCTGCTGCTGGCGACCTCGTCCCAGAAGCCCTCGGCATCCTTGTTCACCTGCGCCCATTCCTCGTCGGGCAGGCTGGTCAGCTCCATCTTCTCGCCCTCGACGCGCAGCTTGGCCTCGCCGCCCCAATACCAGACATTGCGATAGTAATGGGACTGGTCGATGGTGATGCGGAACAGCTCCTGTAGATGCGGCGGCACCTTTTCCCAGCTGGCAGTATTGGCGAAATAGCTGCCGAACCACGCGCCGGTCACCGAGTTGGTCAGCGCGTATTTGCAGACATCGGCCCAACCCACCTCGTAGGCCTCGGTAAAGCCGCACCAGGCGACGCCGTCGAGTTCCCCGGTCTGCATGGCGACTTCGACGTTGTCCCAGGGGATCGTCACCGGGATCAGGCCATAGCGCGACAGGAACTTGCCAGCGGTCGGCACGCCGAAGACGCGCAGGCCCTTCATGTCGGCAAGGCTGCGGATCGGCTTGTCGACGGTGAAGATGTGCAGCGGGTCCCACGCGCCCGAGGACAGCCAGGTGACATTGTCGACCTCGCCGTAAGCCTCGGCCCAGATCTCGTTCAGGCCGTAATATTGGAACAGCGCCGCCACATCGAGGCTGTAGCGGGTGGCAAAGGGGAAATAGCCGCCGAAGACCGAGATATCGACCGGCGAGGCCATGGTCGCCTCGTCCGACTGCACCGCGTCCAGCGTGCCGTTCTGCAGTGCGCGGAACAGGTCGGCGGTGGGAACGAGCTGGTCGGCATAGTAGAGCTCGATCTCCATCTCGCCATTGGCGGCGGCGTTGAAGGCCTCGATCTGCGGCTTGATGACATGGGCGCCAAGCGGGGCGCCAGAATAGGTCTGCAGCCGCCACTTGATCGGCGCGCCCTGCGCCAGCACGGCGGGGGCGGCCAGCGTCGAGGCGGCGGCGCCAAGGCCAGCGCGTTTCAGGAAGGTCCGGCGGCTGGACAGGATCCGCTCGGACGGGGTCATCGGGGTCTCGGTCATGTTATCCTCCGTTGTTGGGTTTATGGGGCCCTCTTCGCGGGGTCTTGGATCTTGGGGGACTATCCCCGGACGTTCATCTGCTCGGGCAGCCACAGCGCGATGCCGGGCCAGATCATCACCAGGATGATGGTCAGCATCATCATCAGCGCGAAGGGCCAGATCGAGCGATAGATATCGACCAGCGTGATTTCCTTGGGCGCGAGCGAGCGCATCAGGAACAGGTTATAGCCGAAGGGCGGCGTGATATAGGCGATCTGGCAGGTGATGGTGTAGAGGACGCCGAACCAGATCAGCTGGTTGTCGATCCCCAAATCCAGCGATCCGACCAGCGGCACGTAAAGCGGCGCGACGATGACCAGCATGGCGGTGTCATCCAGAAAGATGCCCATCAGGATGAAGCTCAGCTGCATCATGATGATGATCTGCCAGGGACCCAGATCCCAGGTGTTCAGGAACAGGTTCTCGATCGCCCTGACAGCGCCAAGCCCGTCGAAGACCGCGCCAAAGGCCAGCGCCGCGAGGATCAGCCACAGGAACATGCAGCTGACCGACAGCGTCTTGATCGATGTCGACTTGATCAGCGCCCATGTCACCCGGCCCTTGACCAGTGCCGCCAGCGTCGCCGCTGTCGCCCCCACGGCCGAGCTTTCCACCAGCGAGGTATAGCCCATGACGAACAGCCCGGTCATGGTGAAGAAGATCAGGAAGGGGATAATGCCCGCTCGCGCCAGCGCCAGCTTTTCCGACATCGGCATGTTCAACTCGGCCTCGTCCACGGTCGGCGCGAGCTTCGGGTTCAGCTTGGCGCGGATGAGGATGTAGACGACGAACATGGTTGCCATCAGCAGGCCCGGGACCAGCCCGGCGAACCACAGTTTCGACACCGGCTGACGCGCGATCATGCCGTAAAGCACCATCACCACCGAGGGCGGGATCAGGATGCCAAGCGACGAGCCGCCCTGCACCACGCCCGAGATCAGCACCTTGTCGTAACCCCGCCGCAGCATCTCGGGCAGGGCGATGGTCGCGCCGATGGCCATGCCGGCGACCGAGAGGCCGTTCATGGCCGAGATGATCACCATCAACAGGATCGTGCCCACGGCCAGCCCGCCGGGCAGGCGCCCGAACCAGACATGCAGCATCTTGTAGAGATCTTCGGCGATGCCCGATTCCGACAGGATGTAGCCCATGTAGATGAACATCGGCAGGGTCAGCATCGCGTACCAGTTGAACAGCTTGAACACCTGGTTGAAGGGCAGCTCGATCGCGCCCTGCCCATAGAGCAGCAGCGCCGCCCCGGCGGCGACGAAGCCGATGGCGGCAAAGACCCTCTGGCCGCTGACCAGAAGCAGCACCATCGAGGCGAACATCAGAAGGGCAATCGCCTCGTAGCTCATGCGATGGGCTCTCCGCGCAGGGTGGCGATATGCTTGAAGACCAGCGAGAAGGCCTGCAGCAGCATCAGGACAAGGCAGGCCACCATCAGCGCCTTGATCGGGATGACCGAGGGATTCCACATCGAGAACCGCCGCTCGTCCGTGGCGATGGCATATTGCAGGCTGGAGATGGAGCCGGCCAGCATGACCCCCAGGTAGAAGATCAGGCACCAGACGGTGACCAGGTCCAGCCGCGCCTTGCCGCGTTCGGAGAGATGCGAATAGATCAGGTCCATCCGCACATGCTCGTCATTCTTCAGCGTGAAGGGGCCGCCGAGGAAGTAATAGGCGGCCAGCGTGAACTGGGTCAGCTCGATTGCCCAATGGACCGGGATGTTCAGCACGTTGCGGGTGACCGCGTCCAGCAGCAGGGTCGCCACCATGACGAAGATCAGCGAGGCGGCGAGCCAACCCGACCAGTCGCTGAGCCGGTCGACGATACGCACATAGTTGCGGATGATTCCCGGCATGATCGCTGTCCTCGCCTCCCCTAGATCCAGACCTTGACGCCGTGCGCAGTGAAGGCGGCCCGGTCATGGCCGCTGATCCGCTCATCGGTGATCAAGAGGCCGATCGCGTCGCTGCGGCAGACCGAGAAGGCCGCGCGACGACCCAGCTTGCTGCTGTCGGCAAGGATGATCAGGTTGCGGGCATTGGCGGCCATGGCCCGGCCCACCTGCGCCTCGTCATGGCTGGCATCCATCGCCCCGATCTCGGGCGAGAGGGCGGCCACGGTCAGCACGCAATGATCGGCCTGAAATTCGCTGATCTGCCCTAGCACCGCCGCGCCCACCGTCTGCGCATTGCCCGAGACATAGCGCCCGCCCAGCAGGTAGATGTCGGCATCCGATCCCGCCTGTGCCAGCGCCTCGGCCAGCTGGCAGGAATTGGTGATGATGGTCAGTCCGGTCATCGTCGCCAGCGCCGGCGCCGCCGCCAGCGTGGTCGAGCCGGTATCGATGAAGATGGTATCCCCGGGTTCCAGCGCATCGACCAGCCGCCGGCCGATCCGCGCCTTTTCGCTGCTGGCAAGGGCCGTGCGCACCGGCATGCTGGGTTCGCTGAGCAGCCGGGTGCTGCGGGCGCCGCCATGGACCTTCATGATCCGCCCGGCCTCGGCCAGACGCGACAGATCGCGGCGAATGGTTTCGGTCGAGACGGTGAAGCGCTCGGCCAGAAGCTCGACGCTGACAGAGCCTTCTTCCCAGATGAGTCCCTCGATCTGCAATCGTCTCTCGCGTGGCTTCATCGCATTGCCCGACCCCCAATGATGAAATCGAACGCTGGCGGCATCGCCCGTGTCAACAAAATTTCATCTCAATTGGCGGAATATTCGTTCCGTATCCACAATCGAGGCAAATCGCTTGCCCATTCGGGCATCTTGACGTTACCCTCGAGGAATATGCAAAGGCGGCTTTGATGGCACAGGGCGTGTTCGACGTGGCAGTGGTCGGGGCCGGTGTGGTCGGCTGCGCCATTGCGCGCCGCTTCGCCATTGACGGCGCGCGCGTGCTGATCCTCGAACGTGCGCATGACGTGCTGGACGGGGCCTCCAAGGGCAACAGCGCCATCCTGCATACCGGCTTCGACGCGCCCGAGGGCAGCCTGGAACTGGACTGCATCCGGGCGGGATATGCCGAGTATCGCGAGATTCACGCGCGGATGAACCTGCCGCTGGACCCTTGCGGCGCGCTGGTGCTGGCCTGGACCGAGGAGCAGCAGGCGGCGCTGCCCGGGCTGATGGCGCAGGCCGCGGCGAACGGGGTGGGCGATGTCGAAATGCTGGACCACGCGACGCTGCCGGCCCTCGAGTCGCAGCTTGCGCCCGAGGTTCGCGCCGGTTTCCGGGTGCCGGGCGAAGCGCTGATCGACCCCTGGTCGGCGGCCCATGCCTATCTTTATCAGGCGATCCAGCACGGGGCCGAGTTGCGCCTGCGGGCGGAACTGCTGACTGCCGAGCGGCAGGCGGAAAGCTGGCGACTGCATGCATCTGCGGGGTCGTTCGAGGCTGGGCTGGTGGTCAATGCCGCCGGTCTCTGGGGCGATCATGTCGAGCGGATCCTGACCGGCGAGAGCTGGTTCCAGATCCGTCCGCGCAAGGGCCAGTTCATCCTCTATGACAAGCCCGCCGCCGCGCTGGCCGGGCATATCCTGCTGCCGGTGCCAACCAAGGTGACCAAGGGTGTCGTGGTCTGTCGCACCATCTTCGGCAACCTGCTGGTCGGCCCGACCGCCGAGGAGCAGGAGGAGCGCGAGGATGCCTCTGTCGTTCCGGCGACGCTGGAGGCGCTGCGCCAGACCGGCGAGACGATCCTGCCGGCGCTGGCCGGGCAGGAGGTAACAGCCTTCTATGCCGGTCTGCGTCCCGCGTCCGAGGACAAGGCCTATCGCATCCGCGCCGATCTGGAACGCGGGCTGGTGACGGTGGGCGGCATTCGCTCGACCGGGCTGTCGGCGGCCCTGGGGATCGCGCAGCATGTGGCGCGGCTGGTGGGCCGCGCGCCGGGTGTGGCGCGGGACTGGCCCGAGATGCCGGTGCTGGCGCAGGACGGCGCGCGCGACTGGCAGGCACCCGGCAATGGCGGGATCGTCTGTCATTGCGAGCTGGTCACCCGGCGCGAGATCGCGGCGGCGATGGAGGGGCCGGCACCTGCGCAGTCGCTGGCCGGGCTGAAGCGCCGGACACGGGTGACGATGGGGCGCTGCCAGGGCTTCTATTGCTCGGCCGAACTGGCGCGGCTGACCGAGGGGCGATTTACCCAGCCGATGCTGGCGGGGGCGGTAGATGATGCAGGCTGACGTGGCCATCATCGGCGCCGGCCCGGCGGGATTGGCCGCCGCCGCCCATCTGGGGCTGATGGGGGTGAAGAACATCGTCGTGCTGGAGCGCGAGGCCGAGCCGGGCGGCATCCCGCGTCATTGCGGACATTCGCCCTTTGGCATGCGCGAGTTTCGCCGGGTGCTGGGCGGGGCCAGCTATGCAAGGCGGCTGGCGGCGCGGGCCGAAGGGGCAGGGGCGCGGATCCTGTGCAATACCACGGTCACCGCGCTGCATCCGGGGCCGAAACTGGAGCTGACCGGGCCAGACGGTGCCGAGCGGCTGTCGGCACGGGTCGTGCTGCTGGCGACAGGCACCCGCGAATCGAGCCGGGTGCAGCGGATGATCGGCGGGCAGAAGCCCGGCGGCATCCTGACCACAGGTGCGCTGCAGGGGATAGTGCATCTGAACCACCAGCGCCCGTTTCGGCGGCCGGTGATCCTCGGGACCGAACTGGTCTCGTTCTCGGCGCTGCTGACCTGCCGGCAGGCCGGCATCAGGCCGGTCGCCATGATCGAACCGGGCGCGCGCGTGGTGGCCCGTGCGGGGGCGGCGGTATTGCCCCTTCTCCTTGGCGTGCCGGTCCTGCGCGAGACCCGGATAACCGGGATCCTTGGGCGGGACCGGGTCGAGGGTGTCGTGATCGACGGACCCGGTGGGCCGCGCGAGATCGCGGCCGACGGGGTTCTGCTGACCGGTGCCTTCCGGTCCGAGGCGACGCTGATGGCGGCGGCGGGCATGGTGCTGGATCCACGCACCACGGGTCCCGAGATCGACGTGTTCGGGCGGCTGGCCGAGTCGGGCTATTTCGCCGCCGGCAACCTGCTGCGGCCGGTCGAGACGGCGGGCATGTGCTGGGCCTCGGGCCGGCGTGTCGCCGATGCTATTGCCGTTCACCTGACCGGCGGGCTGCCCTGTCCCGCGCAAGGCCTGCCACTGAGGATTGATGCGCCCGCCATCCGCTATGCGCTGCCGCAGATCCTGTTTCCCGCCGGTCCGGGCTTTCACAAGACCATCCAGTTGCGGGTCAGCCGACCGGTCAGCGGCGAATTGCGCCTGAGCCAGGGGGGGGACCTGATCGCCCGGCAGCCCATCCGTGCCCTGCCCGAGCGGCGGGTCACCCTGCCCATCCCGCGAAAGCTGGGCGAGGGTCCGTTGTCGCTTGATATCGAGGAAGACGCGTGAGGGTTCTGGCCGTCGATCAGGGCACCAGCTCGACCCGGGCGCTGATGCGTGGGCCCGACGGGGCGTTGCAGCTGCTGAAGCAGATGGCGCATCGACAGATCCTGCCGCGTCCCGGCCATGTCGAGCATGATCCCGAGGAGTTGCTGGCCCATGTCGCCGCCTGCGCCAAGGCGGCCGAGGCCGATCTGGTGGGTTTGGCCAATCAGGGCGAAAGCTGCCTTGCCTGGGACGCACGCGATGGTCGGCCGGTCAGCCCGGTGATCGTCTGGCAGGATGACCGCACCGCCGGGATCACGCGCGCGCTCGAAGCCGAGGCCGTCGGGCCCGAGGTGATGGCGCGGGCGGGCCTGCCGCTTGACCCGTATTTCTCGGCCAGCAAGTTGGGCTGGATCCTGCGCCATCTGCCCGTTGCCGCCGATCTGGCGCGGCAAGGGCATATGCGGTTGGGCACCACCGATGCCTATTTCCGCGACCGCCTGACCGGGCGGTTCGAGACGGATATTGCCACCGCCTCGCGGACCTCGCTGCTGAACCTTGCGACGGGGGAGTGGGACCCGGCGCTGTGCGAGATCTTCGGCGTGCCGATCGCCGCCCTGCCGGCGATCACGCCCACGGCCGGCGAACTGGGCGTGCTGCCCGGCGGCGCGCGGCTGGCGGCGAGCATCGTCGATCAGCAGGCGGCGCTCTATGGCCATGGCTGCCGGGTGCCGGGCGATGCCAAGGTGACCTTTGGCACCGGCGCCTTCGTGCAATGCCTGACCGTCGACCTGATCCGGCCCGATCAGCCCGGCCCGCTGCCAACCGTGGCCTGGCACATGCCGGGGCGGGCGGTCGTTCATGCGCTGGATGGTGCGGTCTATACCGCTGCGGCCGCGGTGAACTGGGCGCGCGACCTCGGTCTCTTTGATGATTTCGCCGCGATCAGCCGCTTTGACTGCCCGCCGGCCATCGACCGGGGGCTGGTCTTCCTGCCGGCGCTCGCGGGCCTGGCCTGCCCGCATTGGGACCGGCGGGCACGGGGCGCCTGGGTCGGGCTGTCGCTCGAGGCCGGACCGCAGGACCTGATGCAGGCGCTGATCGAGGGCGTGGCGCTGCGGGTGGCCGAGGCGGTGCAGGCCATCGGGGTGCTGCAGCCGGTAACCGGACTGTCGGTCGATGGTGGCATGGCGCGGAATGATTACTTGCTGGGGTTTCTGGCCGGGCTGATTCCTCACCCCCTGCACCGTGCCGCCGAGGTCGAGACCACTGCGCTTGGGCTGGTTCAGATGGCGCTGGCGGCGGAGGGTCTGGACGACCGGGCCAGAAGTTCCCCAGAGCCGGTTGAACGGCCGATGACCGATTCCGGAGGCGCGGCGCGGCGGCTTGAGCGCTTTGCCCGGGTTCGCGCCGGGATCGCCGCGCTTGGGCATGAGATCGGCGATACTCCCGAATAGGGCTGGCTTCTGGACAAGCCGCCTCTCGCCGTGCTGGATGCAGCCCGGAGAATTCTGGTCGCAGGAAGGCCAAACGCCATGAAGGTCGAACGTCGCGCGGATGGCCGCATTATCGTTGAGGCCGCCGAGTTGGCCCCGCTGCTGGGGCTGGATCTGGCCGAGTTCCAGAGCCAGATGCGCAGCGGGCAGATCGCCACCGGAACCGAGGAGGGGCAGGGCGAGGATGCCGGGCGCTTCCGTGTCACCTTCACCTCGGCGCAATGGAAGCTGCGGCTGACCTGCGCCGCTGACGGAACGGTGATCAGCCGTATTCGCACTGCGATTGCCGGCCCGCGCCTCTCGTGATCCGGGGACGAAGCCCCGACGGGGCGTGACGGCGAAAGCTGGCCGACCGTCTCCGTGCAGCGGCCTGAACCGCGCGGGCCGAGAATTATGCATTGAATTCTCCCCGCCTGAGCCACTATGTTGAACCCACGCATGACGCGATCCGCAACTATTGGTTGCGCCATGCCAAAAGTTTCGCAGCGCGGCAGCTCTGGCCCATCCTTGGACGGATGGCATGTGTCGCGCGGAAAACCCTCGCCCCGATGTGTGGTTCAGCCGCGCCGGGGCGGTATTCGCAAGCTTCCCTTGCCCGTCAGGGCGGGGCGGCCAACACAGGTAACGAACGCGATGGAACGCGCTTTGGACAGGACGAAGATGACAAGGCAGGCGTCAGCGCCGGTCACGTCATCCGGCCCACCCGGCGCGCCCGCGTCCCCATCATATCGCAGCCGCACGCCCTCTGGCCCCCCCGGTGCCGGGGGATTGCGCCTGCGCGAAAGACATCACTATGGCAAAGAAGATGCTGATCGACGCGACCCATGCCGAGGAAACTCGGGTTGTGGTCAGCGACGGAACCAAGGTCGAAGAATTTGACTTCGAGACCATAAACAAGCGGCAACTGGCCGGGAACATCTATCTGGCAAAGGTCACGCGGGTCGAACCCTCGCTGCAGGCTGCCTTTGTGGATTATGGCGGTAACCGCCACGGTTTCCTCGCCTTCGCCGAGATTCACCCGGACTATTACCAGATTCCGGCCGCAGACCGTCAGGCGTTGCTGGCCGAAGAACGCGTCTATGCCGAAGCGCAGGCCGACGAGGAAACTGCCAAGGCCGCGAAGTCCAAGTCGCGCCGCCGGGGCAAGACCCGGGCCGAGTCGAACCGCAGCACCGACGAAAGCGTCAGCTCGGACCAGATCGCCGGCATGGACGTGATCGACGTCGAAGAGGCCGACACACTGCTGGAAGGCGAGACCGCGACCGATTCCGACGACGATGCTGCCGAGGTCCATGCCGCCGTCGAACTCGATCGCGCCGAGGGCGACGAGATCCATGGCGAGCCTGCGCGCGAGGAAGGCGAGGACGCGCCTGCCAGCGCCAGCGAAAAAGACAGCGAGATCGAATCGATCGCCGAAGAGGACGTGACCGAAGAGATTCGCGCGCCCCGCAAGCCGCGCCAGCGTCGCTACAAGATCCAGGAAGTCATCAAGGTCCGGCAGATCATGCTGGTCCAGGTCGTCAAGGAAGAGCGCGGCAACAAGGGTGCGGCGCTGACCACCTATCTGAGCCTCGCCGGCCGTTACTGCGTGCTGATGCCCAACACCGCGCGCGGTGGTGGCATCTCGCGCAAGATCACAGTGGCCGCCGACCGTAAGAAGCTGAAGGAAATCGCCTCGGAACTGTCGGTGCCGCAGGGCGCCGGGCTGATCATCCGCACCGCCGGCAGCCAGCGCACCAAGACGGAGATCCGCCGCGACTATGAATACCTGATGCGGCTCTGGGAGCAGATCCGCGAGCTGACCTTCAAGTCCATCGCCCCGGCGCCGGTCTATGAGGAAGGCGACCTGATCAAGCGGACGATCCGCGATCTTTACAGCAAGGACATCGACGAGGTTCTGGTCGAGGGCGAGCGCGGCTATCGCACCGCCAAGGACTTCATGAAGATGATCATGCCGTCCCACGCCAAGAACGTGAAGCATTACACCGACCAGATGCCGCTGTTCGCGCGCTTCCAGGTGGAAAGCTACCTGGGCGGCATGTTCAATCCGACCGTGCAGCTGAAATCCGGCGGCTATATCGTCATCGGCGTGACCGAGGCGCTGGTCGCCATCGACGTGAACTCGGGCCGGGCCACCAAGGAAGGCTCGATCGAGGATACGGCGACCAAGACGAACCTTGAGGCGGCGGACGAGATTGCCCGGCAATTGCGCCTGCGCGACCTTGCCGGCCTGATCGTCATCGACTTCATCGACATGGAAGAGCGCAAGAACAACTCCGCCGTCGAGAAGCGCCTGAAGGACAAGCTGAAATCCGACCGGGCCCGCATCCAGGTGGGCAAGATCTCGGGCTTTGGTCTCCTCGAGATGAGCCGGCAACGTCTGCGCCCGGGGATGCTCGAATCGACCACCCAGCCCTGCGCCCATTGCCACGGCACCGGCTTGATCCGCAGCGATGACAGCCTCGCGTTGACCATCCTGCGCGCGGTCGAGGAAGAGGGTACGCGCAAGCGTTCGCGCGAGGTGCTGATCAAGGCACCGATCGCGGTCGCCAACTTCCTGATGAACGGCAAGCGCGAACATATCGGCATGATCGAGACGCGCTATGGCATGTCCGTCCGGGTCGAGGCTGATCCTTCGCTGATCTCGCCCGACTACACGCTGGAGAAGTTCAAGACCGCGACCCGCTTCGTGCCCGAGGTCGAATCGCAGGCGGTTTCGGTCAATGCTCAGCTGATGGCGCAGATCGACGACGATGCCGACCAGGTCGAGGATGAAGACGAGGACGAAGTTGTCGAGACCTCGGCCAGCGAGCCGCGCGACGAGAACGGCAGCGACGATGATCAGGGCCGCGGCAAGCGTCGCCGCCGCCGTCGCCGTCGGAAGCCGGGTGATCGGGCCGAGCAGGAGAACGGGTCGGACGCCGCAACCGAAGATAGCGATGGCGAAGAGGCCGGTGAGGCCGTGATCGCTGTCGCCGAGGATGGCGAGGCGGAAGCCGCTGACGAGGCGGATGCCGAACCGGCGAAGAAGCCGCGCAAGTCGCGCTCGCGTTCGCGCCGCAAGGGCGATGCGAAGGACAAGGCGGAAGAGGCTGCGGCCGTTGCCGAGGTTGACGTGGTTGCCGAAGCCGAGGGCGAAAGCCAGCCCGAGGTCATGGCCGACGTGGTTGCCGAAGCTGTTGTGGCGGAAGAGTCTGTGGTTGTGGCCGAAGTCGCTGTCGAGCCAGCGCCGGAAGCTGAGGTTGAAGCCGCGCCTCAGCCCCAGCCTGTGCTGCAGGAGGTGCCCGCCACCGAGCCCGAAGCCGCGCCCGAACCGGAACTGGCCGATGCCGAGCCCGCCGAGGCCGAGCCGGAAAAACCGGCCCGTCCGAAGCGCCGCGGCTGGTGGTCTCTGGGCCGCTGATCTGATTGTGACTCCTCCCGGCGGCAGTTGCCGCCGGGGCCGGGCGCGACCTGACCCACGCAAGCGTGACAGGTCGCGCCCTTTTCGTTTTTCCCTAAGGCGTTAGAGTGCCGGCCATGTTGGGAATCGAACTCGCCGAAGCCGCCTTCCTGCCCGCCGCCTTCGTGGCGCTGCTGGCCGGACTGCTGTCCTTTCTCTCGCCCTGCGTGCTGCCCATCGTGCCGCCCTATCTGGCCTATATGACCGGGGTGAATGTCGGCGGTCTGAAATCGGGCGAGCGCAGCGCGGTCGGACCGGCGTTGATGTTCGTTCTGGGCCTGTCGGTGGTGTTTCTGGTCATGGGCTTTGCCGCCTCGGCCTTTGGCCGGGCCTTCCTGCAATATCAGGACTGGCTGACCAAGGCTGCGGGCGTCATGGTCATCGTCATGGGCCTGCATTTCCTGCATGTCATCCGCATTCCTTTCCTCGATCAGGAAGCGCGACTGGAGGCCGGCGAACAGGGCGGCTCGGCCTTTGGTGCCTTCGTGCTGGGTCTGGCCTTCGCCTTTGGCTGGACACCCTGTATCGGCCCGCAGCTGGGCATGATCCTGTCGCTCGCGGCAACCGGCGGCGAGGTCGGGCGCGGCACGGCGCTGCTGGCCATCTATGCGCTGGGTCTGGGCATTCCCTTCCTGCTGTCGGCCATCTTCATCAGCCGCTCGATTGGCTTGATGAACCGGATCAAGCCCTATCTGGGTGTGATCGAGCGGGTGATGGGCGTGCTGCTGGTCGTCGTCGGCGTCATGCTGCTGACCGGGGCTTTCGCGGCCTTTGCCTATTGGCTGCTCGAGACTTTCCCGATCCTTGCCACTCTGGGCTGAGGGCTTACGCCCAGTTGGGTTTGCGCTTTTCCAGGAAGGCGGTGATGCCCTCGTCCGTGTCGGGCAGCATCATGTTTTCGCACATCGTCCCGCCGGCGCTGCCATAGGCATCGCCAAGGCCAAGCTGTAGCTGCCGGTAAAAGGCCTGCTTTCCCATGCGCACGGCTGCGGGCAGTTTCGAGGCAATCAGTTGCGCCATCTCCATGGCCGCATCGGCCAGCTGGTCGGCGGGGACCACGCGATTGATCAGGCCCAGCTCGCGGGCGCGGGCGGCGTCGATGAATTCGCCGGTGGTCAGCATCTCGAAAGCCGCTTTCGGCGGCACCGCGCGGCTGAGCGCGACCATGGGGGTCGAGCAGAAAAGACCGATATTCACCCCGTTCACCCCGAAGCGCGTTCCCTCGGCGGCAACGGCCAGATCGCAGCTGGCGACCAACTGGCAACCGGCGGCGGTGGCGATGCCCTGGACCTGGGCGATGACCGGCTGGGGAAGGGCAGGGATCAGCTGCATCATCCGGGCGCAGGCCTCGAACAGGGCCTGATAGGCAGCAGAGCCGCCATCCGCTTCGCCCCGCGCCGCCTGCATCTGGCGCAGGTCATGGCCGGCCGAGAAGGCCTTTCCAACGCCCGACAGGATCACGGCGCGGATGCTTTCGTCCTCGCCAATGGCAGCGAGGGCCACCGACAGATCGGCGATCATCTCGACCGAGAGGGCGTTGAAATTCTCGGGGCTGTTCAGCACCAGATGGGCGACATACCCGGTATCGTTGCGTAAGACGCGCTGGCTCATCTTGTCTTCCTCCATCGGTGCAGAAACTGTAGGTCCGTCGGGGCAGGGAGGAAAGCATGACCTTGAAGATGGATGCGGCGGCGCTGAACGATTTTCTGGCGCGGGAGTTCGAGCAGGTCGCATCGGATTTCACGGTCGAGTCGGCCAGCGAGGATCTGCTGGTCATGCGGCTGAAGGTGAGCGACGCCCATCTGCGCCCGGGCGGCACGGTCAGCGGTCCGTCGATGTTCGGGCTAGTCGATCTGGCGATCTATTGCGCCATCCTGTCGAAGATCGGACCGGTGGGGCTTTCGGTCACCACCAATGCCAGCATCGACTTCATGCGGAAGCCCGAATCCGGGCGCGATCTTCTGGCGCGGTGCCGGCTGTTGAAGCTGGGCCGGGTGCTGGCCGTGGGCGATGCGCTGATCTATTCCGACGGGCAGGATGCGCCGGTCGCGCGCAGCTCGATGACCTATTCGATTCCGCCGAAACGCTAGGTTTTCGGGCCTCTGTGGCGGGGTATCATATTACCTATTTTGCAATGCTTTGAAATTACGTGATAAATCGAGATGCGCGACGCTTGACCTGCCGCGCGCGATCCCTGATATAGCCGCATCTCGGATTTACCCCCACCAAAGGGACGCAAGATGAAAACCTATACCGCTAAACCGGCGGAGATCGAGAAGAAGTGGATCCTGATCGACGCCGAGGGCGTTGTTCTGGGCCGTCTTGCCACGATCGTCGCCAACCGCCTGCGCGGCAAGCACAAGCCGACCTTCACGCCGCACATGGATATGGGCGACAACGTGATCATCATCAACGCCGACAAGGTGCAGATGACCGGCAACAAGCGCGATGACAAGAAATACTACTGGCACACCGGCCACCCGGGCGGCATCAAGCACCGCACCGCGCGCCAAGTGCTGGAAGGCGCTCATCCCGAGCGCGTCGTGACCAAGGCGGTCGAGCGCATGATCAGCCGCAACAAGCTGGGCAAGCAGCAGATGACCAATCTGCGCGTCTATGCCGGGGCCGAGCACCCGCATGAGGCACAGCAGCCCGAAGTTCTGGACGTCAAGGTCCTGAACGCCAAGAACACCCGGAGCGCGTGATTATGGCTGAAGACATCAAATCTCTCGACGACCTGAAATCGGCCGTTTCGGGCAGCGCCGCCGCCGTGGCGACCGCTCCGGCCAACCGTGAAGCCAAGCGCGACGATCTGGGCCGCAGCTACGCGACCGGCAAGCGTAAAAACGCGGTCGCCCGCGTCTGGGTCAAGCCGGGTTCGGGCAAGGTCGTGGTGAACGGCAAGGACATCTCGGTCTATTTCGCCCGTCCGGTGCTGCAGATGATCCTGCGCCAGCCCTTCGACGTGGCCGGCGTGGCCGGTCAGTTCGACGTGCAGGCCACCGTCAAGGGCGGCGGTCTGTCGGGTCAGGCTGGCGCCGTGAAGCACGGCATCAGCCAGGCGCTGCAACTCTATGAACCCAGCCTGCGCGCCGCGCTGAAAGCCGCCGGCTTCCTGACCCGCGACTCGCGCGTCGTGGAACGGAAGAAATACGGCAAGGCCAAAGCCCGCCGCAGCTTCCAGTTCTCGAAGCGCTGAATCCTGCGGCCGGTCGAACCGGCCCGCATCGAAAGTCTTGGAAAGCACCCGGATCTCCGGGTGCTTTTTTCGTTTCCCGAGGGCAAGGGTACGAGTGGATGGCGATGCGCGGCCGTTCCGGCGCAGGGCGCCCACCTTGGGTTCAGTCTCACCGCGCCCCGACGGCTCCCCTCTGCCACGTGGCGGATCTGGGGTCGGCCCAGGTCTCAACAACACCCTCCGCCAATGGCTTCACTCGAAGGGCCTCGCCGATCGAGCGTCTGGTCTCGGGGACAGAATCGCGACAGGGCCTTGTTAGCCGAGCTGCGCAGGATCGAGTCGCCGCCCCAGAAATTCCGGGTGTCAGAATCATGGGGCGCAGGAGGCAGGGTGCCCTGCTTCGACGATTCGAGCCGCGGAATCGGAACGACTCGCCGAATCTCGACCATT